>NZ_JOBX01000011.1:0-272710 GCF_000720645.1 Streptomyces sp. NRRL S-378 | reverse complement strand
GCGGGAGGAGGGGCAGTGGTACTTCCAGCGGTACATACCCCACCTGCCCGCGGCCGGGGAGATCGTCTTCTTCGACCGGTCCTGGTACAACCGGGCCGGTGTGGAGAAGGTCATGGGATTCTGCACGCCGGAGCAGTGCGAGCTGTTCCTGCGGCAGTGCCCGGCGTTCGAGGCGATGCTGGTGGAGGACGGGATCCTGCTGGTGAAGTTCTGGTTCTCGGTTTCCCGCGCCGAGCAGCGCACCCGCTTTGCGATCCGCCAGGTCGATCCGGTGCGCCAGTGGAAGCTGTCGCCCACCGATCTGGCCTCTCTGGACCTGTGGGACGCGTACACCACGGCGAAGGTCGAGATGTTCCGTGCGACAGACACCGACCGTGCGCCATGGACGGTTGTCAAGAGCAACGACAAGCGGCGCGGCCGGCTGGAGGCCATGCGCAGCCTACTGTGGAGCATCGACTACGACCGCAAGGACGAGGACGTGGTGGGCCAGCCCGACCCCCTCATTGTCGGTGCCGCCGACACCCTCCTCGAACCCGGTGAAGAGGCATCCGACCTCTCACCCACTCCCCTGGCCGGAGTGGCCGACGGTCCCGGCCTGCACCCCGCCCCTTAGGGCGGGCCATAGGGAATCGCTGTAGGGCGGCTGGGCGGACCGCCGCCTGTGGAGCCGGGAGCCGCGGCCTGCCGGGCCGGCTCTGGGGCCACGACCGGCAGGCCCGGCAGGTGTGCCGCCTCGGGCCGTGGCAAGGAGCCAGCCGGGAGGGCCGCAGCCGATCCGGACTGGCCCGAGGAACCGGACCGGCTGGAGACGTTCACCGAACATCTGGAGAGCGGTCATGCCACTCCAGGGGCGCTGCAGGACCTCACGCCTGGGTCCGTTACGCCTCCCGCTGAGCCCTTACGGCGTTCCCCGCACTTCATGTGGCGGGCTGCGGCGGTCGGCCCGTTGCCCCGGGGGCGGCGGGACCGAGCAGTACGGCACGCTCCTGCGGGAGCCGGATTCGGCGATCCGCCGTCTGAATGCCCCCGCCGCCCCCGACCCGGCCCCGACCGCCAGATTCCTCGCGTGCGGCTCGGGGAGTCGTATGAACGGACCTGGGAACACGCAGAGGAGGCGGCCCGGTTCCATGAGGCGTCCCTCGAGGACGACTACCTCGCCCCAAGCACCTTTGCCGCTGTCACTGACTGTCGCCCGTCACGGTGGTCCAGCGCGGATCGATGTTGCCCAGCCATGCATCTTGATCGTCGGCCAGTGGTCGCTTCAGAGGAAGGGGGAGGAACCGGCAGGTGAAGGTGAGGCCAGCGTCGTCTCCGTCGCCGTTGACGTGGTGGTCCCACGCATCGGGGGTTTCTGCTGATGCCCGGAGGAAGAAGAAGGTGGTTCGTCGTGGCTGACCGCTGTCGGGACGGGGCTTGCTCTCCACGGCAATCTGTCGGACGACCGTGGCTGCCAACAGACCGGTTTCCTCGGCGACCTCTCGAAGGACCGCCTCTTCCAGCTCTTCGCCCGATTTGACTCCCCCCGCAGGGACTTGAGTGCCGGCCTCGGGCATACCCATGTGGTCGAAGACCAGAACTTCGGGGACGGCGCGGTTTCGGATGACGTACGCAGCGACACGGATTCTGGGTGGGGTCATCCCGGCATTGTCAGTCAGCACGACCATCCGCCTCCACACCGGACCGCAAGTACCGCAGGACGTCCTCCGCGCTGGGTCCTGCCCACAACGTCGCCCGGGCGCACCCGTACGGAGGCGCTGCTGACAGGCAGGTACGTCAGTTCCTGTCGCACCTGCCGCAGACGGACCGGGCGTGTCTGGTACTCATCCAGGGTTCCGTGGTGCTCGACGTGCTGCGCAGCACGGATGTCGAGGCCCACGGAGCACGGTGGGCCACGGCCCACTTCGTGGAGCGGTTCCTCACCCGTCTGGCCGACAGCTGACACGTGGGCCGTTTCGGTCCCGGGCCCTCCGGGAGGGCGGTCGGTCGCCCTTCGGCTTCGTGCCCCGGATGCGTACCCGGGCGGTCCTTCACAGACTGGTACCGGCCGGCACCGCCTGCCCTGGATTCGACGCCCCACCTACCGACGGAGCTCACTGTGACCGAACGGCAGCCCCTGGACGCCAGACCCGCCGCTCGCGCGATCAGGGTCGCCTCCGTACCCGCTGGCCACGTATACGTGCGGCATTGCTCCGCACCGGAGCCCGACGGCGTCAGCCGCCTGCCGGATCCCCGCCCGAACGGAGCCCCCAGTACGTCGCAGCGCTGGTGGCCGCCGGTCATGCTCGACCCGGACTGGGTCCAGGCCCACCACCAGGACTTCGACCTCTTCCACCTGCACTTTGGCTTCGACGCCCAGAGCCCTGCCCAGCTGTCCGCACTCGTGAACGCCCTGCGCCGGCACGGGAAGCCTCTCGTCTACACAGTGCACGACCTCCGTAATCCCCATCAGCCGGACCCGGCCAACCACGACGCCGCCCTCGATGTGATCATCCCCGCGGCCGACCACCTGATCACACTGACTCCCGGCGCGGCCCGGAGCATCCGCAGCCGCTGGAACCGGACGGCGACTGTGCTGCCCCACCCGCACGTGGTCGAACTGACACGCCTCACCCGCCCCAGGCCGGTCCGTGACCGCTTCCGGGTCGGCGTGCACGCCAAGAGCCTGCGTCCCAACATGTCCGTCCTTCCCGTGGTACGAGTCCTCGCGGACGCGGTGGCCGAACTCAGGGACGCCGAGCTCCAGGTCAACATCCACCGGGAGGTGGCCGACCCCACCTCGGCGGCACACGCACCCCGCCTCATCCAGGCACTGGAAGAACTTGCGGACCGAGGGCGCCTCACCCTCGCCGTCCATGACTACTACGACGACGAACAACTCTGGGACTACCTGGCGTCGCTGGACCTGTCGGTGCTGCCCTACCTCTTCGGCACACACTCCGGATGGTTGGAGGCGTGTCACGACCTGGGCACAGCCGTCGCGGCCCCGGACTGCGGTTTCTACGCCCAACAGCGCCCCTGTCTGACCTACGGACACACCCAGCGAGGAGGGCTCGACGAGGAATCCTTGCGCGCGGCGGTGCAGACGGCGTACGAGCAGCGGCCGGCGCCGCGGGCCACCGTGCAGCACCGGACACAGGAGCGGGACGCACTCGCCGCCGCCCATCGGTCTCTATACGCGAACACGCTGCCATGAGCAGCCTGCGCGTGGCCCTCATCGCATCCGCACGACATCCGATCAGTGAGCCGTTCGCCGGAGGGCTGGAAGCCCATACGTGGTGGCTCGCACGTGCCCTCAACCGGCGCGGTCACCACGTGGAACTGTTTGCCGCACCCGGCTCCGACCCGACGCTGGGAGCACGCGAACTGCCCGTGCGGCGCTCCACGTTCAGCGCTGCCGCGCGATCCGATGTGAGCATGCCCAGTGCCATGTGGATGGAAGAGCACCACGCCTACCTGGGGTTGATGCTGGACCTGGCCCGGGACGGCGAGCACCGTTTCGACGTGGTGCACAACAACAGCCTGCACTACCTCCCCGTCGCGATGGCGACGGCACTGCGCATTCCCGTGGTGACCACGCTCCACACGCCGCCCACCCCGTGGCTGGAGTCCGCCATCAATGCCCAAGACCTCTGCCCCGTGACCTTCACCGCCGTCAGCCGGTTCACTGCCGAGGCCTGGCAGGAGACCGTGCCCTGCGCCCGCGTCGTGCGCAACGGCATCGACATGGACTTCTGGAGGCCGGGGCCGGGGGGCGGAGGCCTCGTCTGGTCCGGCCGACTGGTTCCCGAGAAGGCGCCCCACTTGGCAATCGAGGCCGCTCGCGCGGCAGGCATGGCGCTGCAGATCGCGGGGCCGATCTCGGACCGAGCGTACTTCGAGGACCGGATCGAGCCCCTACTGGAAGAGGACGTGCGGTACGTCGGCCACCTGGAGGGCCGTGAGCTCGCCGAGCTGCTGGGTTCCGCGAGCGCCGCTCTGGTCACGCCCAGCTGGGACGAGCCGTACGGGCTGGTGGTCGCCGAGGCGCTGGCCTGCGGAACACCGGTGTGCGGCTTCGACCGGGGAGCCCTGTCGGAGATCCTCACACCGGACTGCGGCCTCCTGGCCCCGCCGGGTGACGTGGAGGCCTTGGCAGAACTCATCCCGCGCGCCATGAAGCTCGATCGCCGTGACGCCCGCCATCGGGCGGAGCAGTTCTGCTCCCTCGACCGCACCACCGACGCCTACACCGACCTGTACGAGGAGGTGGCGCGGTGATCGGCTACTACGTTCACCACCACGGCCGCGGACACCTGCACCGAGCCCAGTGCATCGCCGCTCACGTGCAGGGCCCGGTGACCATCCTGACTTCCCTGCCCAAGCCGCAGGCGTGGACGAGTGGCTGGGTGTCGTTGCCCCCGGACCGCGACGACGCCCCTGCGGACCCCACGGCGCGCGGGCGCCTGCACTGGGCGCCGGTCGATCATCCGGGTCACCAGGAGCGGATGGGGACGATCGCCGAGTGGATCACACGGGAGCGTCCCGCGCTGTTCGTCAGCGACGTATCGGTGGAGGCCGCCGTACTTGCCCGCCTCATGGGCACCCCGGTCGCGATCGCCGCCATGCGCGGCGACCGCGGTGACGAAGCCCACCGCCTCGCCTACGACCTCGCGGAGGCCCTCATCGCTCCCTGGCCACAGTCCCTCCCCGAACCGGACTGGCCTGCGCACTGGCATGCCAAGACGCTGCACACCGGCAGCATCTCCCGCTTCGACGGCCGCCCCCGCCCCGCCCCCGGCAGTGGCGCCCCGCCCTCCCGGAAGGGGGTGGTGGCGATGCTGGGGGCCGGAGGCACTGACGTCACCGATCGCCAACTCAGAGAGGCGGTACGAGCCACTCCCGACTGGTCGTGGACCTTCCTCGGCGGCCCCTGGGCCGACTGGACCGACGATCCGTGGCCGCTGCTGTGCCGCGCGGACGTGGTCGTCACCCACGCGGGACAGAACGCCGTCGCTGAGTGCGCCGCAGCCCGCGTCCCTACCATCGTCATCCCCCAGGACCGGCCCCACGGGGAACAGCACGCCACAGCTCGGGCCCTGCACGCAGCAGGCCTGGCGACCGTACGGGACGGCTGGCCGGCCGCACATGACTGGCCTGACCTGCTGGCTGAAGCCAGCCTCCGCGACGACCGCTGGGCTCTCTGGTCGCCCGGCGACGGAGCCCAGAGGGCGGGGCGCCTGCTCACCGAGCTGGCCCGGCGCACACCGCGGCAGCCCGCATGCGCACCGCGGTGATCACGATCGCGGCGGGTCGACATCCTCACCTGCTCGTCCAGCAGGACGGCCTCGCACGCAGTTCACGCGCCCCGGACCACTACGTCGTCGTCTCCATGGCGGATCCCGCAATCCAGGACGTCGTAGCAGACAGGAACCCGGCCGCGGACGTCATCTCCCTCCCCCTGGAGGGCGGGCGCCTGCCATTGGCCGCCGCCCGCAACGCCGGGGCCGCACGCGCCCTCGCGGCCGGCGCGGACCTCTTGGTCTTCCTCGACGTGGACTGCGTCCCCGGCCCCTCCCTCCTCGACGGTTACGCCCGTGCCGCCCAGGACGGCGCCCTGCTCTGCGGCACCGTCGCCTATCTGCCGCCCCCACCCGCCCACGGCTACCCGCTCGACGACCTCGCCGGCATGGCCCCGCCGCACCCCGCACGTCCCGCGCCCGCGACCGGACACGTCGTCCGCGGGGGAGACCCCCGGCTGTTCTGGTCGCTGTCATTCGCCCTCACCGCGAGCACCTGGAACCGCATCGGCGGGTTCTGTGAGGACTACACCGGATACGGCGCTGAGGACACCGACTACGCCTCCTGCGCAGCCCGGCTGGGCGTGGACCTGTGGTGGGTCGGTGGAGCGCCCGCCTATCACCAGCACCACCCGACCCAGCATCCTCCCGTTCAGCACGTCGACGACATCATCCGCAACGGCGCCCTCTACAGGGCACGTTGGGGGACATGGCCCATGGAGGGGTGGCTGCACGATTTCGAAGAGCGGGGACTGGTGCGGTACGTCCCCGCCACCGATACGTGGTGCAGAAGGTGAAACCGCTCCAGGGCAGTCCATGAAACAAGCGTCCGACGTGCAAAGCCGGGGCACCCGTTTCCACGCCACGGCAAGGGCACGCGCGCCGTGAAAGACACGACATAGGGGGCTGCAGTGACCACACCGACCCAAACGAAAACAGCACCTCCTGCAACGAAGCCCCCTGAGGGTGGTCAGCGTCGATCCGTGTACGCGCCTGGGAGCCGGCACAGGAGGACGGTAGACACCGGGTTCCACGCGCCCGGGCCCCGGGCGGGTGCGCCGAGAGGCCGAGGGCGACCTCCGCGGCGCTGGGCGCTGGGCGCTGGGCTTCGGGTTCGGGTTCGGGTTCGGGGATCATCGGGGTAACCGTCGGCGACCCCCTCGCGGTGGCGTCCGACTACAGGTCAGTGACGTCCACCGTGACCCCGGCTATCTGGAGCCCGGAGAGGTAGCCGAAGGCTTCGCCCTCGCCTGCCGCACCCGCCCCGCCGGTCACGGCGTCACGTTGGACTTCGACCACGGCTGACCGCTGACCACCTGGAGACTCCGACGGGCGCGCCTGCGCAGTGTCCTCGGCGAGAGCAGCGAGGGCAGAGCACGCATCACGCGGGTCGCTGCGATGCCGTAGGCGATCCCGAAGATCAGTGAGGCGAGGAAGGCCGAGTGCCTCGAGAAGCCGTCGATCAGCGGGAAGATCTGCCAGTGGGTCAGGTAGATGTACAGCGAGCTGGTGGCCAGGAGGCCGGCGACCTGGTTGACGCGCTCGCGGCTGGGGAGGGACGGCACCCATACCAGCAGGGCGAACGTGGCGATGATGATCGCTTCTCGGCCGGGGTCGCCGGGGAAGAATCCGGGCACCGTGGCCAGGGCGGCGGCCGTGACCACGATCCGCTGGGTCCTGGTGCTGGCCTTCTCCGCCGCCCAGCCGAGCGCGAACAGCCAGAAGACGGTGACCGCGTCGGGTATCCGTGTGCGGTCGGGGAGGCCGAGCAGGTCGTAGCGGGTGAGCAGGCCGATGGCGGCGAGCGTCAGGGGCAGACCGTAGGGGAACCGGCGCTCGGCCCGGTCGGCGAGGGGGAGCGCGAGGAGGGCTGCGGCGACGACGAGGATGTAGACCAGTGCCTCGATGAACCAGAAGTGCATGCCCGTTTTGCTGTCCTCGGGTCCCAGCACGCTGTCGAGGAGGGCGAGGTTGGCCAGGGTGTAGTCGTCGTTGAGGAGAAGTACGAAGCCGATCCAGATCATGGACGGCACCGCGACCCGCGCGATGCTGAGGCAGGCGCGCCGGATGCGTTCGCCGCGTTCGGCGGTGGTGAGGTGGAAGCGGGCAAAGTTGTAGCCCGCGATGGCGAGGAGCAGGTGTGCTCCGCCCTTGATGCCGAAGACGTGGATGTGCGAGCCGACGATGCAGAAGATCGCCACGGCACGCAGGGCGACGCTGGTCTCCAGTGTCCGCCTGTGCGCGGGGACATCGCCCTCCGGTGGCCTGAGCTCCCGGATCGGTGTGATGTGCCAGTCGGTCGGCAGGCGGCCGAGCCGCTCTTCGAGGTGGAGGGACATCTCGACGTATGAGAGGGAGTCGCCGCCCAGGCTGACGAAGGTGCTGTCCCGCGTCACATCGGTCCGGTCGAGGATTCGCGCGTAGAGCAGGCACAGGTCTTCCGGGCCTCCGCCGGGGCCGGGTGGCGACGAGTCGGTGTCGGCCGGGCGGGCCGCGAGTTCGCGTACCGCCCGGTAGTCGGGCTTGCCCGTCGGCAGGCGGGGAAGGTCCGCCAGGACGTGGACCCGGACCGCCCGGGCCGGCAGACCGCACTCGCTCGTCACCAGGTTTCGTATCCGCCGAGCGTCGGCGGCGTGTGCACCGGCGGCGACGGCAGCCACGGACAGCGCGGTGTCATCGCCGGCGCACAGCGCGCTGACCCCGTGCCGTGCGAGCATCGCCTCGACCTGGACGGGGTCGATGCGCAGGCCGAGGATCTTCACGAAGCGGCTGCGTCGGCCGACGATCTCGTACATGCCCTCGGCGGTGCGCCGTGCGATGTCGCCGGTATGCAGCTCGTCCACGGTCCGGCCCAGGGCGAGGTCTTCGGGGGTGTGGGCGTAGCCGAGCATGACGTTCGGCCCCGCGTAGACGAGCTCCCCGGTGCCCTCCTCGGGCCAGTCGGGCAGCGGCTCGAGGCGGAAGGAGCCCCCGGGGATCGGAACTCCGGCCGCCTCGGGGTGGGTTTCCGCGAGGCGGGGCGGCAGGTAGGCCATGCGGGCCGTCGCCTCGGTCTGCCCGTACATCGCGAACAGCTCCCAGCCGGCGGCGCGGCCCAGAGCCGCGTAGTGCCGGACCCGGTCGGGCGCGAGCCGACCGCCTGCCTGGGTGACGTAGCGCAGGTGGGGCAGGTCCATCGCGGCGAAGCCGACTCGGTCGAGCAGGTCGAAGGTGTAGGGAACACCTGCGAAGGTCGTCCCGCGGGCGGTCCGGAAGAGATCCCAAAAGCAACTGTCGGCGACGGAGAGGTCGGTGAGGATCAGTGCGGCGCCGCGCAGCAAATGGCTGTGGATGACGGAGAGGCCGTAACAGTAGTGCATCGGCAGCGTCGTGGCCGCGCGGTCGGTGTCTTGGATTTCCAGGTATTCGGCGATGGATTCCGCGTTGGCCTGGAGGTTTTCATGCGAGAGCCGGACGAGTTTCGGCGACCCTGTCGAGCCGGATGTGCTCAGGAGGAGGGCGAGGTCTGGGTGCAGGTCGTGCACGGAGACGGTGCGCCGCTCGTCGAGCTGCCACTTCCCGCTGTCATCGGGGCGTGCCACCACGTCCGGGTCGTACGCCTCCACGAGTGACTGCACGGCTTCCGGGTGGCCGCCCGGTACCAGCAGGACCGGGTGCCCCGCCGAGAGGGCCGCGAGGTGGACTACGAGCGCATCGACGGTGTTGGCGCCGATCACCAGGACCAGACGGCGCGTGCGCCCCAGACGCTTGGCTGTGGCTTCCACCCGGTCGGCGAGCTCACGGTAGGTCACCGGGCCGTCGACGGTGATGACCGCGGTGCGGCCGCCGTGCTCTGCGAGGGCGCCGGCGAACGGAACGGACTTGGTACCCGGGAGTAGGGCGGAATGGGCTATCACGAGCGCATCTTAGGAAAGGCTTACCTCATGGGATAGTCACAGGAAAGTCACAGCCGGGACGTTGAAGATCCATTGCGAATTCGCGTGTAGGGTCGGCTGCGCCGAATCCCCGGTGAGGCCGAAACGTTGCGTGCGTCACTCTTGCCTTTAGGTTAGCTTTACCTTAGTTATTGGGCGTTCAGGTTCTCGCTGCACGTGCAGGAAGGCTTCCCATGCGACGCCCCTTGGTCCGACGCTTGACCGCGCTCTTCGCGGCAGCGCTTCTCCTCCCCGCTGTTGCCGGCTGCGGTGTCGACGAGGACGACGCCGGGCTCGTGATCTACTCCGGCCGCAACGAGAAGCTGGTCAAGCCACTCCTGGACGAGCTGGAGAAGGCCGTCGGCACCACGGTCGCCGTCCGCTACGGCGAGAGCGCCGAACTCGCGGCCCAGATCCAGGAAGAGGGCGACAAGACCAAGGCGGGCCTGTTCTTCTCCCAGGACGCGGGAGCCCTCGGCGCCCTCTCCACCAAGGGGCTGCTGGACAAGCTGCCCCAGGAGGCGCTCGACAAGGTCGACCCCGCCTTCCGCGGCGCCGCCGGCGACTGGGTCGGCACCTCCGGCCGCGTCCGCGTCCTCGCCTACAACCCCGGCCAGGTCTCCAAGGTTCCCGACACCGTGCACGACCTGGTCAAGCCGGAGTGGAAGGGCAAGATCGGCTATGTCCCGACCAACGCCTCCTTCCAGGCCTTCGTCACCGGCATGCGCGTCCTCGAGGGCGACGATGCCACCCGCACCTGGCTCAAGGGCCTGAAGGCCAACGAGCCCAAGGTCTACGAGAACAACCTCAAGGTCCTCGACGGTGTGGGCAAGGGCGAGGTCTCGCTCGGCCTGGTCAACCACTACTACTGGTACGAGCAGGTCGCCGAGAAGGGCGAGAGCAAGGTCAAGGCGAAGATCCACTTCCTGCCGGGCGGTGACCCGGGCGCTCTCGTCAACGCGGCCGGAGTCGGCATCCTCAAGGGCAGCGACCAGGCGCCGGCGGCGCAGAAGGCCGTCGACTTCCTGCTCTCGCAGAAGGCGCAGAAGTACTTCGCCGAGGACACCAAGGAGTACCCGCTGGCCGCCGGCGTGACCAGCACCGTCAAGGACCTGCCGCCGCTGGCCTCCCTCGACGCCCCCAAGATCGACCTCGGCAAACTGGAATCGCTTCAGGAGACCCTGAAGATGCTCCAGGAAGCCGGGATGGTCTGACCCCCATGCACTCCACGGATCCCGTCGCTCCGGCGGATCCCGCAGTCCGCCCGGCAGGCGCCACCGCGTCGGCCGGGCGGCTGCGCGCCGGGCGCCGCCCGCCCGCCGTCCTGCTCGTTCCCGCCGCCCTCGCCGCGCTGTTCGCGCTGCTGCCGCTCGGCTACCTCGCCGTCCGCTCCCTGGAACGCGGTCCCGCGTTCGCCTGGGACGTCATCGCCAACGACCGCACCGCCCAACTGCTCGGCCGCAGCCTCCAACTGGCCGCCGTCGTCGTATCGGCCTGCCTGCTGCTCGGCGTGTCCCTGGCCTGGCTCACCGTACGGACCGCACTGCCCGGCGCCCGGGCCTGGTCGGTTCTGGTGACCCTGCCCCTGGCCGTGCCGAGCTACGTCGCGGCTTTCACCTGGCTGTCCGCGTTCCCGGAGACGGCCGGCTTCACGGGCGCCGCACTCGCGCTGACCCTGGTGAGCTTCCCGTACGTGTACCTGCCCGTCGCGGCGGCGCTGCGCGGCACCGATCCGGCGCAGGAGGAGGTCTCGCGCTCGCTCGGCCACGGCCCGCTGAAGACCTTCCTGCGCGTCACGCTGCCGCAGGTGCGCCCCGCCGCGGCCGGGGGAGCCGTACTGGTCGCGCTGTACGTGTTCTCCGACTTCGGCGCCGTCTCCCTGATGCGGTACGACACCTTCACCCGCGGCATCTACACCTCCTACCGGGCCAGCTTCGACCGCACCCCGGCCGCCGCCCTCAGCGTCGTCCTGGTGGTGCTGACGGTACTGCTCGTGGCCGCCGAAGCCCGTACCCGTGGCCGCGCGGGCCACGCCAGGACCGGGACCGGCACGGCACGCCCCGCCGTCCCCGCACCGCTCGGCCGGTGGCGGATACCAGCCCTGTCCTGGTGCACGCTGGTCGCAGTCGTCGCCGTCCTCATGCCGCTGGCCACCCTCGGGTACTGGCTCGCCGTGGGCAACTCCGCGACCTGGGATCCTGTTGTGCTCCTGGAAACCGCCGGCACCACCCTCGGCGTCGCCGCCGCGGGAGCCGCGCTCACCACCCTCCTCGCGCTGCCCGTCGGGGTGATCGCCGCCCGCCACCGGGGCCGGATCGCACACCTGCTGGAACAGTCCGCCTACGCCGGACACGCACTGCCCGGTATCACCGTGGCGCTGTCCCTGGTCTTCTTCGCGGTGCGCTACGCCGAACCGCTCTACCAGGAACTCCCGCTGCTGATCTGCGCGTACGCCGTGCTCTTCCTGCCCGTCGCGGTGGCCGGCACCCGCGCCGCCGTCCTCCAGTCCCCGCCGGTACTGGAGGATGTCGCCCGCTCGCTGGGCCGCAGCCCCATGCGCGTACTGCGCGAGGTCACCGTGCCGCTCGCGGCCCCCGGGGTCGCCGCCGGAGCCGCGCTGACCTTCGTCGTGTGCATGAAGGAACTCCCCGCGACCCTCCTGCTGCGTCCCACCGGCATGGACACCCTGGCCACCCGGCTCTGGACCGAGACCGGCACCGGATCCTTCGCCGCCGCCGCGCCCTACGCCGCCGCGCTGATCCTGCTGGCGGCCATCCCCTCCTACCTCCTCGGGCGGCACCGCACATGACCGACGTACAGATCACCGGACTGTCGAAGTCCTACGGCCCGGACGCCACCGTCCTGCGCGGACTCGACCTCACCGTCCCCGCCGGCACCCTGGCCGCCCTCCTCGGCCCCTCCGGCTGCGGCAAGACCACCCTGCTCCGCATCATCGCCGGCTTCCTGCGCGCCGACGCGGGCACCGTCACCGTCGGCGGACGCACCCTGGCCGGCCCTGGAGTGCACCTTCCCCCGGAGCGCCGCCGCATCGGCATCGTCCCCCAGGAAGGCGCACTGTTCCCGCACTTGAGCGTCGCCCACAACGTCGCCTTCGGGCTGACCAGCCACGACCGCGCCGAACGCCGGAGCCGCACGGAGCAGATGCTCGAACTCGTCGGCCTCGGCGGCTACGGCAACCGGATGCCGCACGAGCTGTCCGGCGGCCAGCAGCAGCGCATCGCCCTGGCCCGCGCCTTGGCACCGGAACCCGCCCTGGTCCTGCTGGACGAACCGTTCAACGCCCTCGACAGCGCCCTGCGCACAGGTGTCCGGGCAGACGTCCGAGCCGCCCTGCGCGCCACCGGAGCCACCGCCCTGCTCGTCACCCACGACCAGCAGGAAGCCCTCTCCACGGCCGACCTCGTCGCCGTCGTACGGGACGGCCGCGTGGCTCAGTGCGACACGCCGCAAGAGATCTACCGTCGCCCCGCCGACACCTGGGTGGCGCGCTTCGTCGGCGACGCCGTACTCATCCCCGGCACCGCCGACCACGGCACCGCAAAGACCGCGCTCGGCCGCCTTCCCCTCGCAGCGCCCCCGGCAGGCCCACGCCAGGGCACGGTCCTGTTGCGGCCCGAGCAACTCCAGCTCACCGAAACCGCGCCGGCCGCCCAGGGCACCGTGACCGATGTGACCTTCTACGGCCACGACGCCATGGTCACCGTCTCCGTCGACGGTCTGGAGAACCCCGTCGGGATCCGGGTCGCCGGGCCCGTCGCCGTACGCCCGGGTCAGCGCACCGGCATCCTCGTCAAGGGCGAGGCAACACTGCATCCGTAAACTGCAGGCTGCCTCCTTGGAAGCCGCCTTGTCGCTGTCGACTTCTTCGCGGTCGGGGCCGCGGTGCTGCTGGTCTTCTCCGCCGTCGCCTTCATGCCCGTGGTTGGCAGCCAGGTGGCGTCCGAGGCCGACGCTGTCGCGCGCCCGCGGGGCCGGCTCTCCACTCACCCGTTCGGGTGAGTTTGGCGGGCGCCCTGTATGAGGCGGGCGCAGTCTGTCGGCGCCGGCATCCGGCGGCGGCAGCCCGCAGGCGAAGGAGGCGTCATGGCCGACAAGGCAGACGAGAGCTCACGCGAGAGCGACGAGGACCGGTACGCGTACGACTACACCACGAGCATCATCGCCGGAACGGAGGACTACTCCCTCTTCGGCGAGCACGTCTTCGAAGACTGGTACGACGCCGACGGCAACCCCTGCACCACGCGGAAATACAGGTTCGGCCCGAACGGCACCCCCGTCCCCCTCGACCCGAAGGAGCCCCCGCCCGTTCACCGGCCCTAGCTCCCGGACGTGATGGCGCTGCTGAAGGCCTACCGGATCGGCACGCTACTTGTCACCGGCAAGGGGATCCGCAGAGCAGCTGTCACCGGACACCACGGAAGGCACCGGAGGACACCTTCACCGAGCCGGTCGAGCACCAGGACGCATCCGCTGTACTCCCGAAGGATGACGCAGAGCCGTTCCGACCCGGTGGCGCACGTCGGCAGGGAAGGGATTTGCCTGGCCCAGAAGATCAGCGGCGACCCGCGCGGGCGCCGCACGTCAGAAGTGGAGTCGGCCATGGCACCCGTGCCGAACGGCACCTACACGATCACCCGCCCTCCCGAGCAGCTGCTCACGATGCTGGAAGGGGCATCGGAACCCAAGACCCCCGTTGTCCTGCTGCCTCCCACCGGCAACCCCGGCGAGCAGGAATGGCAGCTGGAGAAACTCGGCAACGGCAACTACACGATCCGCAATCTCCGCAGCGAGACCTATGTCTCCTACGACGGCGACCCGGAGATGAACAAGCCGGTCGTCGGATACCCCGAGCCGCGTGAGTGGTCGCTCTATCAGAGCGATCAGCCGCACACCTTCCACGTGGTCGTCCCCGGAGGTCCCGTCGACGGCGAGGAGCTGGCCCTGGACCTCAGCCTGCTGCGGATCTTCCCGCCCCGTATCGCCCTGAGGCCACTCGACGTCAGCAACCGACACCAGGCGTGGACCTTCCAGTTCATGGAGTAGAGACGTGGACCGGGTGCCCGGGTCGGCAGCCGACCCGGGCACCGCCCCGAAATCCCGGCCCCGCCCCACACCAGCCGCTTGCCGGATGACAACAAGCCCGCTTCTGTGTCCACTGTCGTGCTTCGGCTCAGCCTGCTGCGGGTCGGCGCGACCGCCCGGCTTGTTCTCAGAAGGAGACGTCGATGTACCTGGGCGTAGGCGTAGGCGAGGGTGTGTGTCTGGTCGACGTCCGCCTCGTAGAGCGGCTGGTCGCCGGTGAGGGTGGCCCGGTCGAGTGGGTACTCGGCCGCGCCCCGCCTCATCGCCGAGACCGCCCAGCACGCCGGCCGCGCGGACATCCTGCGGGAGGCGCTCGACGGGCAGAAGTCGAGCTGACCTGCGGACGCCGCCGGATCGGACCGCCGTCCCGATCCGGCACTGGGCGGTGTGAACCGGACCGGCGTCCTGGCCGCCTTCATCGCTTGGTCCTGCTGGGAGGGGTGTGGTTCGCGTTCCTGTCCAGCAAGCCCTACCACATCTCGCTGGGGCGGGATCCGTCGGCAAAGCCGGTGGCCTCCCCCCTGTTCTTCGCGGGCCCGCCGCTGACCTCGCTGGTGATCACTCTCACCAGCGCCTTCCTGATGGCGGTGCTGAAGATCGACTCAGGGGCGGACGCCCTGGTATTCGGCCTGGCCGTCGGCGTCGGGTACTTGGTGGCGAACACGGTCACCATCGCCATCAACCCCAACTTCCCCCGCCCCCATCCCACTACGCGCTCGTCTCGGGCGGCTACAACCTCGTCGGAAGCGCGCTCGTGAGCACGGTCCTGCTGGTGATCTAGTCGTTGAGGTGGGCCAGGAGGAGGTTGGGGTCCTCCGCCGTGACGTACGCGGCGCTCAGGACGTAGGCGGTGTCGCCGTGCAGGGCGATGGAGGTGGGGTTCTGCAGGCCGTCGGCAGCGGTCAGGACGGTGGAGTGGGTGCCGTCGGGCTGGACGAGGGCGACCTCGCCGGGGCCGTTGAGGGCGGCCAGGAGCTGGTCGCCGTGGCCGGTGAAGGCGAAGTCGTCGATCCCGGCCAGGCCGGTGGCCCGGGTCTGGACCGGGCCGGCGCGGCCGTCGCGCAGGACGGGTATGCGCAGGACGGTGCCCCGGTCGAGGTTGGTGACCCACAGCGCCCCGCCCCGGATCTTCAGCCCGTTGGCGCCGAGGAATCCGGTGGAGGACAGTTCGGGGGCGGTGGACCAGGTACGGGGGGAGCCTCCGGTGATGGGCACGCTCGAGATGGTGCCGAGGACGGAGTCGGTGATGTACAGGGTCCGGCCGCGCGGGTCCAGGGCCAGGCCGTTGGGCAGGCCGGCCGCGGGAAGCGCGGCAATGCGCTGCGGGGCGCCGCCGGGGCGCAGGCGCCACAGGCCGGTCAGGTCGGCGGTGCCGGTGGCGTACAGGAAGTACAGGGTGCCGTCGTGTGCGCGGACGATGCCGGTGGTCAGTGCGAAGCCCAGGACCGGGGTGTGGATGCCGCCGTCGGCGGGTGCCGGCAGGGTGGCCAGGATCCGGGTGGATCCCCCCGGCGTGATGCGGGCGATCTGGCGGGCGGCGGCGAAGGTGACGTACGCGCTGCCGCCGGGAGCCAGGGCGATGTTCTCGGGCGTCTGGTGCCGGGTCAGGTCGAAGTGCGCGGCGAAGCGGGCGCAGCTCAGTGGGGCGGAGGCAGCGGACGCGGCGCCGGGGGTGGCCGCGACGACCGCTGCCGCGGTCAGTACGGCGGCTGCCGCGGCGGTCTTGGACAACGTGAACGTGTGCTTGAACATGGTTCCTTCACTGTTTTCGGGCATGCGGCAGCGGTACGCCGATGCGGGGGTTGCGGGCTGGGGGCTGGGGGCTGGGGGTTGCGGGGCTTGGTGTGTGTCAGGTCAGCGGGAGCCGGCCCGGATTTCCCTGTCGCGCCGGGTCGTGCTGCGGGGTGACCTGATCGAGCAGGGCCAGCGTGGTCCGCGCAGTCGAGTCGGCCTCGGTGGTGGCGACCACGATGTTCTGCCCCTGGTCCGGGCCCTGGCCCTGGCCCTGACTCAGGGTCTGTTGGGTGACGGTCAGCGGGCCGACCAGCGGGTGCCGCATCTCGTAGGTCGCGACGGCGCACGCCGTGACGCGGTGGTCGGACCACATCGAGGCGAAGTCCGCGCTCTTCGAACTCAGCTCACCCACGAGCGCGTGGAGCGCGGTGTCGTCCGGGTGCCGGCCCGCCACCAGGCGCAGATTCCCCACCACGGCCCTGGCCTTGGCGGGCCAGTCGGCGTACAGGTCACGGGTGTGCGCGTCGAGGAACACCAGCCGGGCCATGTTGGGCCGATCCGCCGGCCGGTCCGGGGCACCCGGGTCCAGGTGTCCGGCGAACAGGGCGTGGCCCAGCCGGTTCCATGCCAGGACGTCACTGCGGCGGCCGGTCACGATGGCCGGGACGTGGGCCAGTGCCTCCAGCAGCTGGCCGGTCGCCTCCGCCACCCGCTCCGGGGCTGCCCGACGGCCTCGGCCTGTGCCCGTGGCCGTGGCCGAGGACCGGGCCAGGTCGTGCAAGTGCAGGCGCTCGGCCTCCTCCAGCCGCAGGGCCCGGGCGATCGCGTCCAGTACCTGCGGTGAGGCGTTCAAGGACTGCCCCTGTTCCAGCCGGGTGTAGTACGAGACGCTGACACCCGCCAGCGACGCCAGTTCCTCTCGTCGAAGACCCGGCACACGGCGCCGCTCCCCGTAGCCGGGTATACCGAGATCCTCCGGTTGCAGCTGCGAGCGCCGCGTCTGCAGGAACTCCCCGAGCCGCCCTTTTCCGTTCATGGGATCCGAGTATGGGCCGGGCCCGACCGCACAGCCTGACCCTGGCGCGGATAGGCACCAGCGGGTCTGGCTCCCCGGCGGGAGCGGTGGTGATGTGGGCGTTGCCGACATGACCCCACCCCACCTGTCCAGGAGGACACCTTGCACGCCAGCGCCACCACCAGCGAACACGACGTCTTCGAGGTCCTGGACGCATCGGATTTCACCTTCACCCGGCGCGCCTGGGTCGCTGCCGCGCCCGCCCGGGTCTACGACCTGGTCAGTGACGTGTCCGCCATCGGGCGCTGGAGCCCCAACGCGAGCGACGTCACCTTCGACCAGGGCGCCGGCCCCCGGGTCGGGGCCTGGTTCAGCGGCCGCAACCACAAGGACGGCAAGCAGTGGACCACCCGCTCCCAGGTCGTAAGGGCCGACCCCGGCGCCTCCTTCGCCTTCGTGGTCGGCGGTGCCGAGGACGGCATCGTGCAATGGAGCTGGACCTGCCACCCCCAGGGACGTGGAACCGTCGTCGAGCAGTCCTGGCAACTCCTGCGCCTCGACCCTGTGCTCGGAGCCACCCGCGGCGACCTCGACGCCCTGCGCGACTACATGACGAGCAGCGTCGAAACCACCCTGCTCGCCCTCGCCCAGTGGATCGCCGAAACACCGGCCGGGTGAACGACCCCGCGGGGCGGTACACCTGGACCGTCTCGCGCTCCGCAGGAACTCTGCAACCCGCAAGGGCAACCACGGCGGCCGGCCACCGGTGATTGATGGCGGTGTAAGCCCGTGGGTTCGTCCTTTCCGAAGCGTCGAGCCTGCGGTACCCACGGGGTGAGCGTGCCGGAGAGCCTGAGTCGAGCCGCCGGTTGGGGAACCGGGGGCCCGCCACCCGGGCAGGCGTGGGTCAAGGTGTACACGGGTGACTGCCAGGCCCGACACCGGTCAGGTCAGAGCCACTCGGCCCAGCCGAAGGTTGCGATGTATGCACGCTCGATCGCCTTCCAGCCCCGCCCACCGCGGCTGCGGACGACGGCGAGAGCCAGCGCGAACCAGACCGTGAGCACGCCGCCGATGATCAACGGCCATTTCGGGCCCTCGAAGTACCCGACCGCACCGAGTGCCAAGGCCGTGAGCACCAAGCCGAAGTGCGCCCCGCCGCGGCTGGTCCGCAGTGCCTCGCGTATCACCCTCCGGTCGTCGGCGAGAACTCGCTCGTACGCGTTCGGCGCCGCATCCGTGTTGTGCTCCCGCTCCGCGTCCTTCTCCACAGACCCCCCTCAACAGATCCAGCCCTACGCAGGACCGGCTCACACCCCCGCAGACGCAACACCCTCCACGACCGTTGCCCGGTCCAGCAGGGCACGCCTCATCACACGATCCCCGTACTGCCTAACAGCGCCCCCGTGCCCGCCTGCACAGCCGTCCAGTCCGGCGGTGCAGCCCATGGCGCCGGAGACGGCGGGTACGAAGAGATCGCAGATTCGACGTAGGTCGTCCCCGGTGGCGTGAATCTCCTGGAGGATGCGGTCCTCCCGGAGGGCTCGGGGCGTGACGCCGAGCTTCAACCACGGGAAGCCCCTACGCACGCGGTTGGTGCGGGGTCCGGTGCGCCGGTTGATGAGCAGGTGCGGGGTGATGGTGGTCGGCCAGGTGCTCCCGTACGGACGGGTGGTCATAGATGGGCCGTCGGCCGCTCGAAACGCACAATGGTCGGTGGCGGGTTCGCGTCCGTTCCCCATACCCGACACGACCACCGGAGCGGCGCGGGCCTGGCTGCGGTTGAGGACGTCCAGCACCATCCCAGTGTGGTCCGAGACGATCGCGGCACTGTTGCCGATGTGGGGGCCCACGCCCCATAGGGCCGTGCACCAGCGGCCTCCCTGCGCAGGTGCGAACCACCGCACGTGATTACTGCCGCCCGAGCAATTGGCCTGCGCCACCGGGGCGCCGTGCCTTCGGCTGGCGTGTGCGACGTCTAGGCACATTGCCGTCGTCCGGCGCCGGACCGGACGGGTGTACCGACTCGAAGTCGTTGCGGACGGCTGCGTACCCGGACCCGGTGGCCCGGACCGCGCGGATGCGCAGGCGGTCACCGGGGAGGAGGGCGGCCAGGGTCGGCGCGAAGGAGAGACGTCGGATGTGGTGGGAGGGCCTGGAGAGCCGCTCTTGATATCGGCCGATAGGGCGTCGGGGAAGGCCCGGGGCGCTGCGCCGTCCCGGCCCGCGGCCCTCCGGGCCGGTCGCAGGGAGCCTCGGCCGGTGCTGACGCCAGCCCGGCCTGTAACGTGGTGATCTTCGGGCGGCGTAGGCCCCCGGGGTCCCAAAGGTGAATCCCATGACGCTCGATGAGCTGCCCGTCGCGTGGAGGCTGCCCTCCAGTGACGTCCGGGCGGGGCGGCGTGCGCTGTGGTGGACCGTGGGACCGGACGGCGAACTCGCCGTGATGCTGGTCCAGCGACGGTGTCTCAGCCACGGAAAGTATCCCCGCGGGTGGATCGGATGGCGTCCCGAGACGCCGTTCGACGGGGAGCTGGTCATCACCTCCGAAGAGGAGCAGCGGCGCATCCCGGTCGACGGGATCGACATACGGCCCAGTCATCTGGCCCTGCTCCCCGGGTGCGGGTTCCTGTTGGTGTCGGGCCGCAGTCTCCGGGATGCGAAGGGAGACTGGCGGGAGAACGCCGTCGTGTACTCGCCCGAGGGCCGGCGGAGAAGGGCCCTCTGCCTCGCTGACGACATTTCGGCGTTGGTCACCGACCGCCGCGGGGGGATCTGGACCGCCTACGGCGACGAGGGCATCTACGGCGGCCACCCGGAGTCCGCGTCCGACCTGGCCGGCTGGAACACCAGGGGTGTTCCGATGTGGGCGCCGAGGGGGAGACTTCCCGACTGGCCGTTGGAGGGCTGCACGACCGCCACGGAAGGCGAGTCTGTCTGGCTGGTCTGGTACACCCTCAAAACACGGTGTACAGGCTGAGCCTCGCGTTGTACTCGCCGGCCCAGGCCACGATGTCCCGGCCCGCCGTGGTTCTCCTGCGGCCCCGCTGCTGCGGCGGTTCACGCCCGACCTCGTCATCACCTCCGAGGCCTTGCGCCGCGCCATGATCGCCCTCGCTGGTCCCGGCACCGAGGTCCCCGGCCACATCCTGCGGCCCGCGGACATCAACCGCCTGGGAGGTGCCCCGACCAGGAAGAATTGACTACCGGGCACACCCTCCCGCAGGCGAGAATGAGCCATCTCAAACCGGGAGGACCCCATGAGCCAGGAGACCCTGACTCTGCATGACCTGCTGCCCGCACAGGCGCTGGCGGACTCGATCGACGCCGGGTACGTGACCCGCAAGTCGCACCCCGAGCTGCCGCTGTCCATCTACACGTACACGCGGACGGCCCAGTACGAGCGCGTCTGGAACGAGGTCACCACGCGCTGCCGCGGACTCGTCGCCGACGACGAGACCGGAGCGATCGTCGCCCTGCCACTGCCGAAGTTCTTCAACGTCGGAGAGCACGAGTCGGGACAGCCGTACGCCCCGGCCCTCCCCGACGAGCCGTTCGAGGTCTACGACAAGGTCGACGGCAGCCTCGCGATCGTCTTCCACTACGCGGGCCGCTGGCGGGTCGCCTCCAAGGGCTCCTTCATCAGCGCACAGGCCGTCTGGGCACAGCGCCGGCTCGACGGCGCGGACACCTCGGCCCTGCACCCGGGCACCACCTACCTCGCGGAGATCCTCTACCCGCAGAACCGCATCGTCGTCGACTACGGCGACCGGCGCGACCTCGTGCTCCTCGCGGCCTTCGGCCTGGACGGCACCGAGGTCCCGCTCGCCGAGGCCGCGCCCCACTGGGAGGGCATCGGTTCCGTCGTCACGGTGTGGCCCGCCATGCCCCTCGACGAACTGCTCGCGCTGACCGAGTCCAACACCCTGCCCGGCGGTTCCTCCGCGAGCGGCATGGACGCCGAGGGCTTCGTCCTGCGCTTCGCCTCGGGCGTGCGCGCCAAGGCGAAGCTGTCCGAATACGTACGGCTCCACAAGGTGCTGACCGGATTGACCGCGCGGGACATCTGGCGCGGGCACGGCGTCCAGCGCTTCGCCGGCCTGCCCGCCAAGCAGCTCGCGCAGGGCCTGAACTGCACCGTCGCCGACATCGAGGCGTCCGGCGGGAAGCCCCTGGACGCCCTGCTGGAGCAGGTGCCCGACGAGTTCGACCACTGGGTGCGCGAGGTCATCGCCGGCCTGGAGGCGGCGGCGGCCCGCCACGAGCGCGCGATCGACGAGGCCTACGCGGGCCTCGCGCACCTGACCGCCGACCGGGGAGCCTTCGCCCGGGCGGTCGCGCAGCTGCCCGACCGCTCCGTCCGGCCCGCGATGTTCATGCGGCTCGACGGCCGGTCGACCGAGCTCACGACCTGGCGCCAGGTGCGGCCCGAGACCGCCGACCCGTACCTCGCCGACGAGGAGAACAGGACCGTGACCGAGGAGCACCGGACCGCGCCGACGCCCGCGCGGCAGCGGACGCCCGCCGCGGCGCCCACCCGCGCGCCGGAGCCGGCCCCGCGGATCCCGGCACCGGCGGCCGACCGGCCCGACCGGCCCGCGGAGCGGGAGGCCCGGCTGCCCGTCGTGCACGTCATGACGGGTCTGCCCGCCTCCGGCAAGACGACGGCGGCGCGGGCCCTCCAGGCCGAGGCCGGCGGGCGGATGCGGCGCGTCAACCTCGACGACCTGCGGGCCATGCTCGACCTGCCGGACCCCGGGCGGGGCCGCAGCTTCGCCCACGAGCAGACCGTGCTGGCCGTCCAGGACGCGGCCGTCCGCGCGGCCGTCGACGGCGGTTTCGACGTGGTCGTCGACAACACGCACCTGACCAAGAACATCCCGAAGCGGCTCAAGGCGGCGGTCGGCGGCCTCGCGACCTTCGTCGTGCACGACTTCACCGACGTCCCGCTGGAGGAGTGCCTGCGCCGGGACGCGGCCCGCGAACGCCAGGTCGGCGAGGAGATCATCCGCATCCTGGCCGAGAAGCACCGCAACGCCCGCAAGGGCGGCTGGCGGCTGACGGCGGAGTGGATGAACGGTTCGGGGGCGGTGGCCGCACCGCCCGTGACGGCCTACGTCGCCGACCCGGCGCTCCCGGCGGCGGTGATGTGCGACATCGACGGCACCCTCGCCCTGACCGGCGACCGGGGTCCGTACGACTTCACGCGCTGCGAGCTCGACCTGCTCAACGAGCCCGTACGGCACGCCCTGGACGTCTTCCGGCGCGCGGACGGCGACACGATCGTGCTGCTGTCGGGCCGCAGCGAGGACTACCGGCCGCAGACCGAGGCCTGGCTGCGCCGGCACCAGGTGCCCTACGACGAGCTGTGGATGCGCGCGGCGGGTGACACGCGCCGCGACGACGTGGTCAAGGCGGAGCTGTTCGACGCGCACGTGCGCCACCGCTACGCGGTGCGGGTGTCGCTCGACGACAGGGACCGGGTCGTCGCGATCTGGCGCCGGATGGGCCTGCCCACCTGGCAGGTCAACTACGGCGACTTCTAGAGTGCCCGTGTGAGCAACGTCCTGATCGTCGACGCCGCGAACGTCGTCGGGTCGGTGCCGGACGGCTGGTGGCGCGACCGGCGCGGCGCGGCCGAACGGCTGCGCGACCGGCTGGCCTCCCGGGAGGGGTCTCGGGAGGACGACGAGGAGATCATCCTCGTCGTCGAAGGCGCCGCCCGGGGCGTCGGGTCCGTGCCCGGCGTACGCGTCGAGGCGGCGCCCGGCAGCGGTGACGACCTGATCGTGGAGCTGGCCGCGGCCCGGGCCGCGGCCGGTTGCTCCGTGGTCGTGGTCACGGCCGACCGCGAACTGCGGGAACGGGTCCGGGCGCACGGTGCGCGGTGCGTGGGGCCGCGTACCGTACGCCCGGAGGACGGACCGGGGGTCAGCGGCAGTACTTCACCTCGGAGAGGTTCTTGACGTAGCGGGCCGAGACCCAGCGCTCCTTCTCGTAGGCCTTCGCGCGGTTGGGGTCCTGGCGGTCCTCACGGTCCTCGCGGCCGGAACCGTTCTCCCAGTCCTCGCGGTCCTCGTGCAGGCGGTACCAGATGCTGTTCCCGTCGACCTTCTGGCCGTACTTCTTGCACTCGATCTCGACCCTGCTGTTCGGCTGCACGTGGCCGACGGCACGGGACTCGGTGGTCGGCTTGCTGCGGACCTTCAGCGGGCCCCTGGAGACGACCTTGCCGGTGGCGTACTTGTCGTACGGGTACTGGCCGGGCTGCGCGGACGCGGGCACCTCGCCGACGATGATCTCCCGCGGCTCCTCGTCCGCGACGGCGGCGCCCACCCCGACCAGACCGAGAACCAGGCTTCCGGTGGCGAGAGCGAGGATGGTTCTGGTGGGCATCAGCATGAGCCGACTCCTCTGTGAAGACGTCCGACCGGCCGCGGCACGCGGCGCGGGATGGCAACGGGCGGCTGCCACGGACGACTATGACGAGGCCGGCCCCCGCGGCCCCGCTGCCCCACCGGCTTTTAGCCCGATATAACCAATCTGTCCACCGGGTGTCCCGGGAGGAGCGACTGTGGCGTCCGATACCGAAGCCGATTGCGGAACCGCCGAACGGGACGAGTGGTCCTCTGCGCCGGCCGTCGGCGTCGGACCGCTCCGGTTCGGCATGACCGTCGGCCAAGTGGTCGAGGCGGCGCAGGTGCTGGGGGAGGCCGGGGTCGGCGATTGTCCGCAGGACCACGCGATCTTTTCGCCGACCTGGAAGATCGAGGTCCACCGTCGCCGGGTCGCGCCCGGTCCGCCCGCCGTCACGGCCTGTGCGAGCCGAGCCGCAGGGCTGTTCTGCGTCGCGGTCGACGCCGTGCAGGGTCCCCAGGTCGCGTACGACGGAATCCCGCTGGTCGGCAGGGACATGACGGAGCTGGAGGGCGACGCCATCGCGTATGCCGAGCGGGGGACGTGCACTTCTGCTACCCGCCCGACGGCTACGCGGCACCGGACGGTCCCGGGGTCGTCATGCGCGGCCAACTGGTCGGGCAGGTCCTGCGGTCGCGACCGCTGTTCATGGTGGCCCGCGACGGCGCGAACACCGCATGGGACTCGCTGCCCTCCGAGGGATACCATGCCGGACGCCCACCGGGGAGTACCACGTCCACGGACAGCCCATGGTCCGACGTGGTGTGACCCGTGCCCGTCGGACCCGCCGTCGGTACGGCGGCCGGCCGCTCGGACGAACTGGATGCGGGGGTTCCCGGATGCGGTCGGGGGCGGGCGGGGCAAGAGTGGGTGCCATGGGTATCGATGACTACGGCGGTGGAGCCAGCGCGCACGACAGCGGCGTCCTCGTCGTGACCACCAACGACGTCCCCGGCTACCGGGTCGAGCGGGTGATCGGCGAGGTCTTCGGCCTCACCGTGCGCTCCCGCCACTTGGGCAGCCAGATCGGCGCCGGACTCAAGTCGATGATCGGCGGCGAGTTGAAGGGCCTCACCAAGACCCTGGTCCAGACCCGCAACCAGGCCATGGACCGGCTCGTCGAGCAGGCGAAGGCGCGCGGCGCGAACGCCGTGCTGATGATGCGGTTCGACGTCACCGACGCCGCCGACGTCGGGACCGAGGTGTGCGCCTACGGGACGGCCGTCGTGCTCGTCCCCGCCTCCACCTGACCGTCCTTGTACGGTGGTTCCTCCGACGACGGGGAGGCCCGATGAGCCGACGCAAGTCAGCGGCAGAGGTGTTCGACGCGCTGGGGGAGCGCTACGAGGAGGTGTTCGGGCAGGTGCCGGGCCAGATCGAGGCCCTCGACTGGCTCACCGCCCGGCTGCCCGCCTCAGCCCGCGTCCTGGACGTGGGCAGCGGCACCGGACGCCCCACCGCCGAGACCCTGGTCCGGGCCGGCTGCGACGTGACCGGCATCGACGTCTCGGCGGCCATGGTGGCCCTGGCCCGCGCCAAGGTCCCGGGTGCCCGCTTCGAACAGGCCGACGTACGCACCTACACGCCCCCGCCCGGCGGCTTCGACGCGGTGTGCTCCTTCTTCCCGCTGCTGGTCATGGACCAGCCGGATGTCGCCGCGGCGCTCGACCGGATGGCCTCGTGGACCGCACCCGGCGGGTACTTCGTGATGGCCACGGTGCCGGGGGACATCCGGGGCCTTGACATCGAGTGGATGGGGCACGCGGTCACGGTCAGCAGCCTCTCCACGGAGGACCACCTGGCCAGGCTCACCGACCGGGGCCTGGAGGTACTGCACCACCACACCGCGACGTTCCGGCCCGCCGACGACCTGGCGGGCCCCGAGGAACACCTCTTCTGCTACGCCCGCCGCCGGCCCTGACCGGTGAGCGCCGGCGGGGAAGGGGGCACGACCCCCTTCCCCGCCGGCACCGGAGGTCAGCAGCTGCGCCACTCCACCGACGCGCTGCCGTTGAAGTACTTGCCGTGGTCCGCCCACACCTCGATCGGCTTGCTGGTGCCGGCCGGGCCGACACTCGGGCTGGACTTGTGGCCGCCGCCCGCGTAGTAGAACTTGATGAACGGGCACCGGCCGTCGGCCTTCGCGTCGTAGATGGTCCCGGCGGCCCGCGCGCCGTCACATATGTCGCCGCTGCCGCCGCCCTCGCCGCGCCACTCCCGCCAGGGCGTGCACGCCAGAGCACTGCTGTCGCCGCCCGCGGCGGCCGGTGCCGGGGCGGCCGGTGCCGGGGCGGCCGCGATGGCGACCGCGGACAGTCCCAGGGCGAGTGTCGCCACTGCGCGGCCGGCGCGACCGCCGGTCTTCATGCTGTTCATGCCGGTCAACGTGTCTCCTGATGAGTGGGTGGGGACCGCCCGAGGCCGGCCGAGCACAGGCCGGGCGGCGGAGGCCGGGCCTCCTGAAGCGGGCACCACTCTGTCCGGGGGCGGCATTGTCCGGACCGGGGACGTACGGCAGCCGCAGGTCGGCCCGTGCGGAGAAGGCGGACAACACCGGTTGTCCGCGGACAAGGCACCGCCGGGCGGAAAATTCTCCGGGAACCGCGGCAACCCTCCGCGGGGTCGCGCGTCGTGCGGGGGTGAAGGGGCGCAGTCCCGCACCCCGACCCGACCGTGGAGAACCACCGTGAAGAACCTCGAGCGTGTCCCCCTGGCCGTCCGCCGCGCGGCCGTCGCCGCAGCCGCCGCCGGGGCGGCCGTCGTCCTGGCCGGCCCGGCCCACGCCGCGGGCGGCGGCGCGGCCGCCCCTTCCCCGTCGGTCAGCGTCCCGGCGAGTGCCACCCCGAGCCAGGGCGGCCCCAGGCCTTCCGCTTCGGTCAGCACCCCGCCGGCGGGCAAGGACACGAACGGCGCGTCCCCCAGCGCCGCCCCCAGCGCCTCCCCGAGCAGTGCGGGCGGCGGCACCGGCCCCAGCGCGTCGCCCTCGTCGCCCGCCGCGGCACCCGCCGCGGGCGAAGCAGCCGAGCTCGCGCATACTGGCTCCTCGGCGACGACCGTCGCGATGGGGGCGGGGGCGACCGGTCTGATCCTCGCCGGCGCCGGAGCCCTCTACGCCGTGCGGCGCCGCGCGAACAGCTGAGGAACCCCGTGCTCCACCTCGCGTCACCCGTCGGCCCCCTCACGCCCGGTCCCGTCCGGGCGTGGCGGGGCCTGTGGACGTTGCTGCGCCGCGATCGTTCCCCCGCCCCGCGGGTGTCGCCGCGGCCGTACGGTCCGGCGTACGGCTCCTCGTACGGCACCCCGCACGCCCCCGACCACCGGGGCGGCGACGACCCGAAGCCGCCCACCGTCACCGAGCTGTACCACGCGCACCGGCTGGGCATGGTCCGGCTGGCGGTGCTGCTCGTCGACGACCTGGCCACTGCCGAGGACGTGGTCCAGGACGCCTTCACCGCCCTGTACCGGCGCCACGGGGAGCGGATCACCGAGGTCGACAACGCCCTCGGCTACCTGCGCACCTCGGTCGTCAATACCGCCCGCTCCGTCCTGCGCCGCAGGCGCACCGTGCGGGCCTGGACCCCGCCGCCCGCGGTCGACGTACCGTCCGCCGAGGACCACGTGGTCCTGGACGAGGCGCACCGCGAGGTGCTGGCCGCGCTCGCCCGGCTGACACCCCGCCGCCGGCAGGTCCTCGTGCTGCGGTACTGGGCCGACCTCAGCGAGGCGGAGATCGCGGCCACCCTGGGGATCAGCAGGGGAGCGGTGAAGTCCAACGCGAGCCGCGGCCTGGACGCTCTGGAACGGAATCTGGAGGGACGCATATGACGCCCGACGGCGAACGCCTCGGTGACCACCTGGGTGAACACCCGGGCGAGCGCCCCGTGGAGCGCAGGCTGCGCCGGGCTCTCGACGCGCGGGCCGACAGCATCGACGTGCGCCGGCTGCGCCCGGCGAGCCCGCCGCGCGCACGGGCCGGACGGCGGCCCGTGGAGAGGTTGCGGCGGTTCGCGCTGCCCCTCGCGGGTCTGGTGGCGGCCGCGGCCGCCGGGATCGGATACCTGCTGTTCACCGCTGACGCGGAGCCCGGTCCGCAGCTGCCGGCCACTCCGCCGCAGGTCACGGCTCCGGGCCCGGCCACCGGCTCACCGCCGTCGCCCTCGCCGGGGCGGCCGACCCCGACCCCGAGCGTGGACCCGTCGTCGGGCCCGTCCGGGTTCCCGACGTCCGGCCGGTCGGCGAGTCCGTCGGCGCAGGCCTCCCCCTCGCGGCCGGGATCGGTGACGCCGTCACGCAGTTCGTCCGTCACCCCGCGCACGGCGGTCACGTCGTCCCCACCGCCCACCGGCCGGTAGCGGACCCCGTCGTGCGGACCCCGTCGTGCGGACCCCGTCGTGCGGACCGGGTCGTGCGGACCGGGTCCGGCCCGGTCCGCACGACGGGGTCCCGGGCCTCAGGGCCTGCGGAGGTTCTCCACGGCCACGACCAGGGGGGCCAGTTCCGGATTGCCCGCCGCCTCGTCGAGGGCCTCGCGCAGGGCGGCGTCGTTCGTGGGGCGGGCGGCGGCCAGCAGGGCCAGGCCGGACTCGCTCACGTCGGTGTAGATGCCGCGCCGGTCGGTGTCGCAGATGTAGCGGTTGAGCAGGCCGCGGTCCTCCAGCCTGCTGACCAGCCGGGTCGTCGCGCTCTGGCTGAGCACCACCGAGTCGGCGACCTGGTGCATCCGCAGGTGCCCGCCCGGCCCGTCGTGCTGCCGGCTCAGGACGTCGAGCAGTGAGTACTCGCGCACGCTGAGGCCGTGCCCGGCCTGCAGGGCACGCTCGATGTGGGCCTCGATCCGGCCGTGCAGGAGCGAGAGGGCGCACCAGCCCTGGGAGAGGGCGGTGAGCGCGCTGTCCGTGGCCGTCATGGGCTCCTCCATCGAAGCGTCGCAGCATGCCGTGCGGGCGTGTGACCACCAGGATATGCCACGTACGCAATAGCCCGCGCTTGCAAATATCCCGCGTCTGCAATTAATGTGGACGCACGTAAGCGGCGGCAGCATCGACGAGCTCGGGCCGCACCCCCGCACCACCACCTCCCTGAAGGGCACCTCCCCATGCCTCTCGCACTTCTCGCCCTCGCCGTCGGGGCCTTCGGGATCGGCACCACCGAATTCGTGATCATGGGCCTGCTCCCCGAGGTCGCCGGTGAGTACGGAGTCTCGATCCCCACCGCCGGCTTCCTGGTCACCGGCTACGCCCTCGGCGTCGTCCTCGGCGCCCCCCTCATGACCGTGCTCGGCACCCGCATCCCCCGCAAGCGCATGCTGATGCTGCTCATGGGCCTCTTCATCGCCGGCAACGTGCTCTCCGCGCTCGCCCCCGCCTTCGGCGTCATGCTCGCCGGCCGCGTCGTCGCCTCGCTCGCCCACGGCGCCTTCTTCGGCATCGGCGCGGTCGTCGCCGCCGAGCTCGTCGCCCCCGAGAAGAAGGCCGGCGCCATCGCCATGATGTTCACCGGCCTGACCGTGGCCAACGTCGTCGGCGTCCCCCTCGGCACCCTCGTCGGACAGACCCTCGGCTGGCGCGTCACCTTCCTGATCGTCGCCGCGCTCGGCGTCGCCGGCCTGCTCGGCATCGCCCGTCTCGTCCCCGAGCTGCCCCGGCCCGAGGGCGGAGTGCGCATCCGCAGCGAACTCGCCGCCTTCCGCAACGTCCAGGTGCTGCTCGCGATGGCCATGACCGTCCTCGGCTTCGGCGGTGTGTTCGCGGCGATCACCTACATCACGCCGATGATGACCGACGTCGCAGGATTCGCGGACTCCTCCGTCACCTGGCTGCTCGTCCTCTTCGGCCTCGGCATGGTCGCCGGGAACCTCGTCGGCGGCCGCTACGCCGACCGCGCCCTGATGCCCATGCTCTATGTGTCCCTGGCGGCCCTCGCGGTCACCCTCGCCGTCTTCACCCTGACCGCCCACAGCAAGGCCGGCGCCGCCGTGACCGTCGTCCTGATCGGCGCCCTCGGCTTCGCGACCGTGCCCCCGCTGCAGAAGCGCGTCCTCGACCAGGCCGCCGGTGCGCCCACCCTGGCCTCCGCCGTCAACATCGGCGCCTTCAACCTCGGCAACGCCCTCGCCGCGTGGCTCGGCGGCCTCGTGATCGCCGCCGGCCTCGGCTGGACCGCCCCCAACTGGGTCGGCGCCGCGCTCGCCGCCTCGGCCCTGGTGCTGGCCCTCGTCTCCGGCGCGCTGGAGCGCCGTACGACCGGACGCGCCGCCCCCGCAGGCCGGGTGGTCGCCGCCGCTGAGGCCCGCGGGACGACCGCCGCCGCAGCCGCCGCCCACCACTGACCCCCTCCTCCCCGTACACCCCCGCAAGGAGAAACCCGCATGTCCACCGCCACCCGCACCGCCGTCGTCCTCCTGACCACCGAGGACGCCGAACTCCTCGTCGCCGCCGCCACCTCCGCCGCCGAGGCGGCCGGAGCCACCGTCAGCGTCACCGTCCTCGACGCCTGCGGCCACCTGCTGGCCTTCCGCCGCGACGACCGGGCCGTGCTCATCTCCGGCGAGACCAGCACCCGCAAGGCCTACACGGCCCTGCAGCTGAACGCGCCCACCGCCGACCTGGTCGACGCGGTCCGGCCCGAGGGCCCCTTCCACACGCTGCCCACGGCACTCGACCGCCCCCTGCTGTTCATCGCGGGCGGGCTGCCCGTGCACCGCGACGGCCGGCTCATCGGCGCCGTGGGCGTCGGCGGCGGTGCCCCCGAGCAGGACCACGCGTTCGCCACCGCGGCGCTCGACGCCCTGGTCTGAGCCCCGCCGGGTCGCGCGCCCGTGTCCCCCGTGCCACGTTGGGTACGGGGGACACGGGCACATGATGCGGAAACCGAAGCGGCACAGGAGGGTCCACGCCATCGCGACGGCAGGTGTCGCCGCGCTGGTCACCCTTGCCCTCTCCGGCTGCACGGCCGCCTCCGACGAGGTACGCGCCCCCAGCACCACGACCCCGGCCGCCTCCGGCCCGACGACCGCCGAGGCCGCAGCAGCCCCCACCCCGCCGACCCCGTCCCCCACCTACGCCCTGTCCACCGCCCCGCGCACCATCCCGGCCGTGCGGGAGCACGAACCGGCCCGCGGTCCCGGCTGGAAGCCCGCCCCCGAGGCGCGTGTGGTCGTCGGAGAGGACGACACCGCCGCCCTCTCCGACGAGGCCCGGCTGCTCGCCGGAGAACTGGGCCTCCAGTACGGCGAGGCGTCGGCCCCCCGCGCCGGCGACGTGGAGCTTTCGGTGGAGGGCACGGGCAAGCCCGAGTCGTACACCCTCACCGTCAAGGACGGCCGCGTACGCATCAACGGCCCCGACGAGGCCGGGGTCTTCTACGGCACCCGCACCCTCAAACAGGCCGTACGCGCCTCCGGGTCGGCCCCCGAGGGCACCGTGCGCGACGCCCCGGCCAAACCCCAGCGCGGCCTCAACCTCGACATAGCGCGCAAGCACTTCACGCCCGACTGGATAAAGAACCGGCTGCGCGAGATGGCCGACCTCAAGCTCAACCAGCTCGGCCTGCACTTCTCCGACGACCAGGCCTTCCGGATCCAGTCCGACAGCCACCCCGAGATCGTCTCCACCCCGCACCTCACCAAGGCGCAGGTACGCGACATCACGGCGCTCGCCTCCCGGCTGCACATCACCGTGGTCCCGGAGATCGACTCGCCCGGGCACCTCGGCGCGGTGCTGCGCGCCCACCCCGACCTGCAACTGCGGGACGTGAACGGCAGGGCCGTCAAGGGCGCGGTGGACATATCCAACCCGGCCTCGGCCAAGCTGATCGACGACCTGCTGCGCGAGTACCGTCCGCTCTTCCCCGGCGGGGCCTGGCACCTCGGCGCCGACGAGTACCAGGCACTGGTCGTCCGCGACCCGCAGGCCTCCTTCCCCCAGCTCGCCCGGGCGGCGCAGGAGCGCTACGGAGCGTCCGCGCGCGTGCAGGACCTCGCCACGGGCTGGCTGAACGACCGCGCCGACGTGGTCCGCCCCTCGGGGAAGGCGCTCAAGGCGTGGAACGACGGCTTCTTCGCCGGCGGGGTGACCGACGCCGCCAAGGACATCCAGGTCGAGTACTGGACCGGCAAGGAGATAGGCGCCCGTCCGCCGCTGGAGTACCTGCGCGAGGGCCGCAAGCTCGTGAACCTCAACGACGAGTACCTGTACTACGTGCTCGGCGAGCCGAACCAGTTCACCTACCCCACCGGCCGGCGGATCTACGAGCAGTGGACCCCGCTCGTCCTGCGCGGCACCACCCCCGTGCCCGCCTCCTACGACGGCCAGATCCTCGGCGGCCGCCTCGCCGTCTGGGCCGACCTGGCCGGCGCGCAGACCCAGGACCAGGTGGCGGCAGGCATCCGGATGCCGCTGGCCGCGCTCTCGCAGAAGGTCTGGGACGCGCGGACGCCCCAGATGTCCTGGGCCGACTTCCAGGCCCTCGCCGGGCGGCTCTGAACCCTCGTGCACCTGATCCTCGTGCCCCCGCGCCCACCCCCGCCCCCCTGGGCTCAGCCCTCCGGGTGCCGTCCGGGCCGTCGGCGGCCGGCCGCCCACCGGACGGCCTGCGGCAGCGCCGTCACCACCGTCAGCGTCAAGGCGGCGGCGCAGCCCCAGAGCAGGAGTTCGGAGACGGTGGCGGAAGCCGCGGCGAACAGCGCCACCGTCACCACGCCCCAGACCCCGGCCCAGGCGGCGCGGCGGCGCCGGCGTCCCGACCGCAGCATGCGGTCGAGGGCGCGGTCGGTCCTCAGTTCTGCCTCGATCGCGGAGAGGACGCGCTGCTCGCGATCGGAAAGGCCGGCTCCGTCCTTCACGGCACACCTCCGCGGGCTGCCGCCGCCGGGCGCGGACCGCAGCCTGTGGCCTGCGAAATACCCGGCCTGACGCGCGTCAACCCCCGGAGGCGGCCGCGGGTCGCCGTCCGGCGTCACCAGATGGCGTCGACCCACTCCGGGTGGTCGATGAACGGGTTGCGGTTGTGCTGGTACACGTCGAATATGACCTGGTTGCGGCGCTGCTCGAAAGCGTCCGGCGGGTCCATCCGGTTCCACTGCTTCAGCAGGCTGATCCTGCCGAACAGCGGGGCCGAGCCGTTGTTGACCCTGTCGTTCATCTCCAGGTCCGCGAAGCCGTCGCCGCCGTCGTAGCGGACGGCCATGTAGAGCAGCATGCGCGCGACGTCTCCCTTGACCGCGTCCCGGGGCTCGAAGGAGTCGGCGTCGGTCCGGCTGCCCGGTGCCTCGGCGACGGGGCTGCCGCCCAGGTCGAAGTCCTTGTTGCCGCGGGTGCTGTTCACGGTGACGTCCTCGGGCCGCAGGTGGTGCAGGTCGGTGCCCGGGCCGGTGGCGGTACCGAAGTCGCCGTGGCTCTTGGCCCAGACGTGCTCGCGGTTCCAGTCGTTGACGCCGCCGCCGTTCGTCGCCTTGGACTGCGAACGGCCGGAGTAGACGAGGATGACGTTGTTCGGGTTCGCGGGGTCCTGGTCGGTCACCTTCAGGGCGTTCCAGACGCCGTCGTAGGACACCTTGGACTGCGACGTGATGATGTCGTGCAGGGCCGTCTTCAGCGCGGCTCCGGTCTTGCCCTCGGCGGGCGCGTAGTACGCGTCGTACGAGGCGGCCGCGGCCGGGGCGGCCCCGGGGCTCCGGGGCGCCTCGGTGTCCTGCCGGGCGGCGGACGCGGCCGCGGGTACGGCGAACAGGGAGACGGCGGCGAGTCCTGCCGCCCAGGGGGTCAGGCGCGAGATTCTCATCGGGTGGGGGGTACCTCTCCGTACGCACCGTCCCCGCCCGGGGAATCGGCGGGGGATCAGGTGGCGGAGCGAGGATGGCATTGTCATGTGCCCATCAGGCAAAAAACATGTGACGGGGACGTGGAAGCCGGGGTGTGCGACCCGATGGCCGCGGGCAGGGTAGCGGTGGCCCCCGAGGGGCCGCCCCGACCGTGAACGGCCTTGTCTGGAGCAGCCCATGGCAGTGAAGATCCTCATCGTGACCGGCGACGCGGCCGAGTCGCTGGAGGTGCTGTATCCGTACCAGCGTCTGCGCGAGGAGGGGTACGAGGTCCACATCGCGGCGCCGCAGGTGAAGAAGCTGCGGTTCGTGGTCCACGACTTCGAGGACGGCTTCGACACCTACACCGAGAAGCCCGGCTACACCTGGCCGGCCGATCTGGCCTTCACGGACGTGGTGACGGAGGACTACGCCGCCCTCGTCGTCCCCGGCGGCCGGGCGCCGGAGTACCTGCGCAACGACCCCGAGGTGCGGCGGATCCTGGCCGCCTTCGCCGAAGCCGACAAGCCGATCGCGCAGATCTGCCACGGCCCGCTGATCACCGCCGCGGCCGGAGGCCTGGCCGGGCGCAAGGTGACCGCGTACCCGGCGCTGGAGCTGGACATGAAGGCAGCGGGCGCGGAGTTCGAGGACTCCGAGACGGTGGTCGACGGCACCCTGGTCTCGGCCAGGGCGTGGCCCGACCACGCGCGCTGGATGAGGGAGTTCCTGACCGTACTGCGCGGCAAGGCCCCCGTGGTCTGACCGGCCCGCCCCCGGGTGTTGCGTCGAGCGGGAACGCGCGGGTGGCCGTGACCCCCTGCCGGAGGGTCACGGCCACCCGTCCCACGTGCGTCAGCCGGTGGTGATCGCCGGAGCCGGATCGTACTTGTAGTTCGGGCCGAAGTTCTTCTTCACGGCCGCTTCCCAGGACCCGTCCTGGACCATCTTCTTCAGCGCCTCGTTGATCTTGCGCTGGAGCTCCTTCTCGCCCTTCTTGACGCCGATGCCGTAGTTCTCGTTGCTGAGGCTCTGGCCGGTCAGCTTGAACTTGCCCTCGTTCCCCTTGCGGGCGGCGTACCCGGCCAGGATCGCGTTGTCCGTGGTCATGGCGTCGACGCGGCCCTCCTGGAGGGCGACGACGCAGTCGGAGTACCCGCCGAGCTCCAGCAGGGCCGCTTTGGGGGCGAGGTTCTTCTTGAGGTTCTCGGCGGACGTGGAACCCGTGACCGAGCACATCGTCTTGGAGTTGAGGTCCTCGGCCTTGGTGATGGAGGTGTCGTCGGCGCGGGTCAGCAGGTCCTGGTGGGCCACGAAGTACGGGCCGGCGAAGTCGACCTTCTCCTTGCGCTTTTCGTTGATCGAGTAGCTCGCGACGACGAATTCGACCTCGTTGTACTGCAGCAGCAGTTCACGGTCGTTGCTGAGGACCTGCTTGAACTCGATCTGCTCCGGCTTGTAGCCGAGCTCCTTGGCCACGTAGGTGGCGACATCCACGTCGAAGCCGGAGAAGGTGCCGCCGGTCTCCCGCATGCCGATGCCCGGCTGGTCGAACTTGATGCCAATGGGAAGGGTCCCCTGGTCCTCTTCTCCACCGCCGCACCCGGTGGCGGTCAGGGCGAGGGCGATCACTGCGGCGACCGCGCCGGCCTGGGGAACCTTCATGCTTGCACTCTTTCCTGGGGAAAACGCGGGACGCGTCACCGGGATCGCCGGGCGTGTGGAACCGCGGGAACGTACGACACGTCGAGACATGTGTACGAGGAAGCTAGGAAGAGGGCGCCCTTAGCGTCACTACATTTGAGCGAAACTTGAGGATAACGATCCGGCATGACCGTAATTTCTTCGGTGAAACCGGGTCTGACCAGCAGAAAGGGGCGGGTGTGGGAACAGGTTCGGTACGGGTGGACGGAAATGCGCTGCTTTTGGGAGAAGGGGTGCAGATCCGATTCATACGGACCCTGCGCCTGCCCGAATCCGGAACGCACGCGCTGCCGCCGGGGCTGGGTGAATTCCCCCTGCGCAGGGTCGAGGACCACCCGGACACGGTTCCCCCGGAATGGCTGGCGAAGGGCGGCGTGATGCTGCCCGTGTACCTGCGCGAGGCGATGTGGCTGAGCTTCGGCGGGACCCGGACGCCCGCCGCGCTCCAGGTCGGCGTCGGCAAGGTGTGCGCCGTCTCCGGCGAGCGCTGGAGCGGCCGTCTGGCGCGCAGCCCGCAGAACTACGTGGTGCTGCCCCGGCAGCCGTGGCTCGACGGGATCAATTCCGGGGACGGGACGGTGCGCCAGTTCGTCGCCGTGCCCCTGGGGCTCGGCGCCACGGTCGAGGGACAGGTCACGGGCGAGGAGACCACCGGCGGCGTCCAGCTCCAGGCGTTCGAGCTGGGCCGCGAGGCGCTGGCGCAGTGGCACCGCGCCGAACGGGCGCGCCTGACGCCGCCCCCGCCGCCGGCCGGCGGCGAGGGGCTCTACGGGGGCCCGCCCGTACAGGCCCCGCTGGGCGGTGCCTTCGGCGGCCCGGTCCCGGCGCCGATGATGGCTCCGCCCGCGCCCGCCGGTGCGCCCCGGTCGGCCCGCCCGGGCAGCAGGCCGGGCCCCCCGGCGGCCCCCGCGATGGGGCTCGGCGTCGGCGGCAGCATGCACCAGGAGGTCTACCGGGACGAGCGCCCGCTCTCCGACTGGGCCGAGGAGCCCGCCGCCCGGGTCTTCGTGCATCTGGTGCCGCCGCCGGCATGGCGCCGTATCACCGGCGAGGAGGCTCCGCCCTCGCCGGTCGACCGGGCCGCCTACACCAAGGCAGGGCTGCCCTGGTTCGACTACTACGACGAGTCGGCCACCGATCTGGCCCCGACCGACACCCTGAGCGGGGTCAAGCCGGTGGGGGAGTGGCTCGGCGACGACCACGACCCGTGGGTGGAGCCGACTCCCGGACAGGTCAAGCCGCTCGGGAACGCCCCGAGGCCGGGCAGGCCCGTACAGGACGGGGACTGGTAGCCGACGCGAGGCGCCGGCGCGACCGGACCGGCCCGACTGGCCGGGAACGTACGGCCGTTCGGGCCGGGAGGGGGCGTCCGTGGGATCATGGGCGGGCAATACCCGCAGACGAAGGGGGAGTTCGGTGACCGGTGTACGCAAAGGACTGGCCAAGGTGGAGGTCGCGCTGCGGTGGGACCCCAGCCCGGCGGGCACCCCCGCGAACGACCTCGACATCGTCGCCGCGGTGTACGCGGCCGCCGATCCGCACGGTGCCCCCGTCCAGCTCGTCCACTTCGGCAGCCGGTCGCCGGACGGGACCATCACCCTCAACCGGGACAGTCACACCGGTCAGGGCTTCGGCTTCGACGAGGTGATGACCGTCGAACTGCACCGGATGGCGGCGGACAAGGGCCGTGTGGTGATCGGCGTGGTCATCCAGGACTCCGGCGCGGGAACGGGCCGGGGCACGGAGGGTGCGAAGACCTTCGCCGATGTCGCGGGCACGGGGTTCCGGATCCGGGAGGGGTACACCGACCTCGCCCAGGGCGACTTCGCGGGCGTGTCCGGAGCCACCGCCGCCACCGTCGCGGAGTTCACCAGGGACGCTTCGGGCGCCTGGTCGTTCGACCTGCGGCTGGAGGGCTTCGACGCGGACCCGGAGGAGTTCACCCGGGCCATGGGCGGGGTCCGCTGAATGCGGCGGAGTTCGCCGCGGAGCCGCTCAGAGCGGGCGGCGGTCACTCGGGTGAGTGGCCGCCGCCCGGTCCGGGTGGCGCGCTGCCGCCGTCCCCACGAGGCAGCGCGGGCGGGCCGCCGTCAGGTCACCGGGACGACGGCCCGCCGGTTCAGGGGGTCCGGCCGGCCGCCGGCCGGGCGGGGTGGTCGGGCGCCAGACCCAGGGCCGGGAGCATGACCGCCTCCACGAACCGGATCAGGTAGTCGGCGTCCGCGTACCGTCCCTCCAGCACGGGCCGGATGCGGAGCACGCCCATCAGCTGGGCCGGCAGGAACTCCACGGCGGGATGGTCCGCGGTGATCTCGCCGCGTGCCACGGCCCGCCCGACCATGGCGTCGAAGGCGGCCAGTTCGGGTTCGACCAGTGCCTCGCGCAGGGCGGCCTGGAGTGCCTCGTCGCTGAGTACGGCGTGTCCGAGGGCCTGGGTCAGCCGGGTGTCCCGGCCGGAGGTGCCGGCCGCGATCCGGGCCGCCTCGCGCAGGTCGCCCGCCAGGCTCCCGGTGTCCACCGCGGCGAGGGTGCCCCGTCGGCCGGAGCGCAGGGCGGCGGCCACCAGCTGGGGCTTGGTCCGCCACTGCCGGTAGAGCGTGGACTTCCCGCAGCTGGCCCGGGCGGCGATGCCCTCCATGGTCAGGGCCTCGTAGCCGTGCTCGCGCAGCTGCTCCAGGACGGCGTCGTAGAACTCCTGCTCCCGCTCCGGGCTGATTTTGGAGCGGCGCGCGGGGGGCGGCGTCGACGTCATGGGTTGCGGCTCTCCTCGGGCGCCTCGGATGCGGGGTTCCGCTTCGAAGTGTACGGGAACGCGACCGTATCGGTACACCAGCGTATCGATACGCCAATGTATCGATACACTGGCGTGTCGCTGTGCGCGCAACAGGAAGAGAGACCGGGGGATGACCTCCCACACCACGCCTGCCGGGCCGGCGGGCGGACCGAGAGCCGCTCGCCGGCGCCTCATACGCGAGCTGCTGCTCGTCGCGGGCTTCTTCACCGTCTACAAGGCGGGCCGGCTGCTCTCGACGGACCGCACCGGCGAGGCCTTCCACAACGCGGGCCGGATCTGGGACGCCGAGCGCGCCCTGCACCTGCCCGGCGAGGGCGCGGTCCAGCGGCTGCTGCTGCACGGGGACGCGCTCGTGACCACCGCGAACACCTACTACGCGGGCGTCCACTTCCCGGCCACCGCGCTCTTCCTGATCTGGCTCTACGTCCGCCGCCCCGCCCACTACCTGTGGACCCGCCGGGTGCTCGCGGTGCTCACGGGAGCCGCGCTCGTCCTGCACCTGGCCTGTCCCCTCGCGCCCCCGCGGATGCTTCCGGTCGCCCGGCTCGTCGACACCGGACAGGTGTACGGGCCCACCGTCTACCGGGCCGCGCCCGACACCGACACCCTGGCCAATCAGTTCGCCGCGATGCCCTCCCTGCACTTCGGCTGGGCGCTCATGCTCGCCGTCGGCATGATCGTCGCGACCCGCGGGAGGAAGGGCGGGAAGGGCTCGCCCTGGCGGCTGCTGTGGCTGCTGCACCCGCTGGTGACCCTCCTGGTGATAGTCGGCACCGCCAACCACTACTGGCTCGATGCGATCGTCGCCGCCGCCCTGCTCGGGATCGCCCTGCTGATGGTCCCCCGGCCGCGCGCGAGCGACGGGGACGGGACGGACACGGGCACGGACGCGCGCACCGTCGGGAGCACCGACGGGAGCACCGACGGGAGCACCGACGGGGGCACGTCCACCGATGACGGTGCGGAAGGCACCGCACCCGCATTCCCCCGCCCGAAGAGCGGCGTCGCGCCCGTGGGAGCGGGGCAGTGAACGACACCGTCCTGGCCGTCGGCCTCTGCCTCGCCTCGGCCGTGGCCTACGCGGCCGGGGCCGTCGCCCAGGAACGGCTCGCCCGCGCCGGTGTCGCGCGCAGCGCCAAGGCGCTGCTGGGCTCCGGCGTCTGGTGGTGGTCGGCCGGGCTCAACGCGGCCGCGGCCCTGCTGCATGCGGCCGCCCTGCGCTACGGGCCCCTCACCCTCGTGCAGCCGCTCGGCGCGCTCACCCTGGTGGCCGCCGTCCCGATGGGGGCGCGCCGGGCCGGGCGGCGCGTGGCGGCCACCGAATGGCGCGGCACCCTCGCCACCGTCGCCGGACTCGGCCTGCTGCTGCTCCCGGCCTCGGGGCCCGCCCCCGACGACACCCTCACGCTGACCGAGGCGCTCGCCGTCTCCGGGGCGACCACCGCGGTGATCCTCTTCCTGACGGTGGTCCGGGACCCGGGCTCGGGGCTGCGGCACGCCACGGCCTCCGGACTGGCGTCCGCGGTGGCGTCCGCGCTGACCCAGACCGTGGCCGTCGCGGGCGGCCGCGGCGGATCCCTGCTCAGCGTCCGGGTCGTCGCCGTGGCCCTGCTCGTCGTGGTGTTCGCGGTCGGCGGGATGCTCCTGTCGCAGCGCGCCTACCGGGGCGGCGGCCTCGGTGCCCCGCTCGCCGTGGTCAACCTGGCCAACCCCCTCGCCGCGGCCGCCATCGGCGCGGTCCTGCTCGGCGAACGCCTCCAGGGCGGGCCGGCGGGACTGGTGCTGGCAGGAGCCGGAGCGCTCGCGGCGGCGCGCGGCGTGGTCCTGCTGACCCGGGCGCCGGCCGGGCCGACGGGCGGAGCGCCGGCCCGGGTGCCGGCCGGGCAGCCCGAACTGGCCGTGCCCGGGGGCGGGATGCCCGTCGGGTCCCGCTGATCCCGGGCGCCGCGGGCCCTCTGAGGAAACGATTCGCCGCCGCGTGCGCCCCCGGGGCGCCGACCAGGCCCGTCGGGATCCGGCCGTTGTCCGGCCCGCACGGCCCCTGGCCCGCTGCCGCCGGCACCGGCCCCACTACCCTGGCCGCACGGCGCGACGTACGAGAACGAACAGCGAGGAACCGGTACCGAGATGAGCATCACCCCCGTCCCCACCGCCGACCTGTACGACGAGCACGGCGAAGCCCTCGACATCTGCACCACCGGCTTCCGGCAGTTCGGCGGCCGCCGGCTCTTCGCCGGCCCCGTGCGGACCGTCCGCTGCCACGAGGACAACGCCCTGCTCCGCGAACTCCTGCACACGCCGGGGGAGGGCGCCGTCCTCGTGGTGGACGGCGGCGGCTCGCCGCGCACCGCCCTGGTCGGCGACCTCATCGCCGGCGCGGCCGAACGCAACGGCTGGGCGGGCCTGATCATCAACGGCTCGGTGCGCGACAGCGTGGCCCTCGGCGGCCTCGACCTCGGGGTGAAGGCCCTGGGCACGGTGCCCCGCAAGAGCGGCAAGACCGGCGCCGGCGCCGTGGACGAGCCCGTCACCCTCGGCGGGGTCACCTTCCGGGCCGGGGACACCGTCCACGCGGACGACGACGGCGTGGTCGTCCTGCGCCGCTGACGACGGCCCCGGCCGTCCTGCCGCCGCCGACGGCCGGAACCGGCCAGGTCCGGCCCACCGGCCCTGGCCGCCGCCCGGCGCACGGGTTTCACTGCCGGTCCATGAGACGACACAGGATCACGGACCTGCTCGGCGCGCTCGCGCTGGCCGCCGGCACCCTGGCCGCCGCGGGACCCGCGCGCGGCCTGCCCCGCGCCGACCCGCCGCCCGCCGAGTTCGGCACCGACTGGCACGACCCCCTCACCGCCGCGCCACCCGTCGCGCGGCCCTCGACCCGCTCCTGCCGGGTGACCCTCGCCGAGGCGCAGTTCCGCGACTTCACCCCCTACCGCGGCACGTACGCGCCACCCACCGCCTGCGGCGCGTCCGACTGGGCCGCGGTGGTGCTCCGCCTCGAGGGCAAGGTCAAGGGCCGCCAGTACGACCGCCTCGGCCACCTCTCCCTGGGCGGCGTGGAGATCCTGCGCACCTCCACGCCCCAGCCCTCGCCCGACGGCATCACCTGGTCCGTCGAGAAGGACGTCACCCGGTACCGCGACACCCTCGCCCGCCCGCAGCCCGTCGAGATGCTCATCGGCAACGTCGTCGACGACACCTACACCGGCGTCATCGACGTCGCGGTGACCCTCACCTTCTACGCCGCCGACCCACGCACCCCCGCGCCCGACACCCCCGACCGGGTCCTGCCCCTCACCGCCCCCACGATCACCACCCCGCGCAACACCGAACGGCTGCTGGCCGAGGTGTACGCGACCGGCTCCGGCGGCGGGTGCGAGGAGTACTGGTACATGACCACCCCCGCCGGAGCCCCCTACTCCTGCACGGCGGACGGCGGCCCCCACCGCGAGGTCCGCGTCTCGGTCGACGGGCGGCTCGCCGGCATCGCCGCGCCCTTCCCCACCGTCTGGACCGGCGGCTGGTCCAACCCCTTCCTCTGGTACGTCACGCCCGGCCCGCGCGCCTTCGACGTCCAACCGGTCCGCTACGACCTCACACCCTTCGCCGCCCTCCTCAACGACGGCCGCCCGCACCGCATCGAGGTGACCGTCGCCGGGCTGCCGGCCGGCCGGAGCGGCTGGAGCACCCCCACCAACCTGCTGCTGTGGCAGGACGAGGCCCGGCAGGTCGTCACCGGCGCCCTGACCCGGCACGAGGAGAGCGACCCGACCGGGCACTCCCGCTGGACGCCCGCCGGCCCCGGCGAACAACACCGGGTGGACACCGAGGGGGACCACCGGCTGACCGTCGCCGGGTACCTGGACACCTCCCGCGGCAGGGTGGCCACCACCGTCACCCGCTCCGTGCACCTCACGTCCGTCCACCGCTGGACCGAGGGCGAGAGCCGCGACGCGCTCGACGCGACGTGGACCGACCGGGAGAGCGTGACGCACGGCCCGACGACCACCCGGACCGACCGCACCTACACGATGGACGGCGAGACCACCCTCGGCACCGGCGACCGCCTGCGCACCGTCCTGTCCCTGGGCGACCGCGCGGACACCGTCACCCTGCGCGGCGGCCGGACCGTCGACGTCTCCCGGCTCGACGACCGGTACACCGGCGACGCCACCTACACCGCGAACGTCCCGCGCGACCAGCGCCATGCGGTCGCCTCCACCTCCGCCCGCCACCGGTTGTACGGGTCACAGGCACCCGGCGGGTGCTACGACCGCACCGTGGACACCGTCCAGGGCACCGTGACGGCGGACCGCCGCCGCTGCTGACACCGGCGCCCCCTACGATTCCGCCATGGACACGAGTGAGGCCGGCAGACAGCTGATCGACGGGCGCTTCGAACTGGTTGCGCCCCTGGGCAGCGGCGGCATGGGTACCGTTTGGCGGGCGCGCGACATCGCCCTGCACCGAGAGGTGGCGCTCAAGGAGGTGCGCCCGCCCGACCCGGCGACCGCCGCCGCCCAGCCCGAGTTGGCCGATCAGATGCGCGAGCGCGCCGTCCGCGAGGCCCGCGCGCTCGCCCGCCTCGCCCACCCCCACGTCGTGACCATCCACCACATCGTCGAACCGGCGGACGGCGCGGACGGCCACCCCTGGATCGTCATGGAGATGGTCAAGGGCGGCTCCCTGCACGACCGGCTGGAGTCGGGCCCGATGCCGCCCGCGGAAGCGGTGAGGCTCGGCCTCGACGTACTGTCCGCGCTGCGCGCCGCCCACGCCGAGGGCGTCCTGCACCGCGACGTGAAGCCGGCCAACGTGCTGCTGCGGCCGGACGGCTCCGCGGTGCTCACCGACTTCGGCATCGCCGCCCTGCACGACTCCACCGGGCTCACCGCGACCGGCGTGCTGATCGGCTCGCCCGAGTACATCGCGCCCGAGCGCGTCCGCGGGGAGGAGGGACTGGCCGCCTCCGACCTGTGGTCGCTGGGCATGCTCCTGTACGTGGCCGCGGAGGGGGTCAGCCCGCTGCGCCGGGCCACCAGCCTGGCTACGGTCGTCGCCGTGCTCGACGAGCCGATCCCCGCACCGGTGCGCTCCGGACCACTGGGGCCCGTACTCGAACGGCTCCTGGTGCGGGACCCGGCCGTACGCCCCGACGGCGCCCAGCTGGAACAGCTGCTCCGGGAGGCGAGCGCCGCTCTCGGTTCCGGCACCGGCCAGGGCTCGGGCCAGGGCTCGGGTCATGGCTCCGGCTCCGGCCCGGCGCCCGTCGCCCCGCCGGGCGTCGCCGCACCGGCCGTGGCCTCCCCGTCCGTGCCCGGCCCGTACGGGCAGTTCGGTCCGTACGCGCCGAACAGCACCCCGAACACCCCGCCGCCGTACGGCTCCGGCGCCTCCCCGTACGCGGTGCCCACCCGGCCCGTCCCGGTCGGGTCGGCCCCGCGCCGGCGCCCGGTCCTGATCGGCGCCGCACTCGCCGCGGTCCTGGCGGCCGGTGTGTTCGGCATCGTCCAGCTGCTGCCCGACGGGAACTCCGGCGACGACAGGGCGAAGGGCGGCGACGCCACCTCCTCCGCCGCCCCGCCCGGGCGGACGGCCTCCTCGGCCCCGGCCCCCAGGGCGAGCGCGCAGAAGGCGGACGCACCCAAGGGCAGCATGATGACGCCGGAGAACGTCCGCACCGCCCTGGAGGCGTTCAAGAAGGAGACCGGGACGACCACCTTCGTCGACATGACGCTCTACGACGGCTACATCCTCGCCTCCATCCCCACCGCCGCCGGCGCCGAGACCGTCGACTCCTGGCAGTACCGGGACGGCGCCGCCTCGCGCACGGGACCGGACGGCACGGTCGAGGAGGGGGAGCCGCTGATCGACATGGCCACGGTCAACTGGGACGCGCTGCCCGGCATGCTGGAGCAGTCGAAGAAGGACCTGAAGGTCGAGAAGCCGACCTCGCGCCACGTCATCGTCGACCCCTGGATGATGGACCAGGTCCCCTCGATCCGCACCTACCTCAGCGACGAGTACGGCCGCGGCGGCTACGTCCTGTGGAAGACCGACGGGAGCCTGAGGAAGGTCACGGCCACCTGACCCCGGGCCCGTACCGGACCCGCCCACGCGCACCTCGAGGAGCACGACCACCATGCCCAGCTGGCGCACCACCCTCACGGCGGCCGGGATATCCGGCACCCGGCTGCGGGAGGACTACACGCACGCCGCCCGCCGGGTGCTCCGTCGTGAACCCGCGCCGTACCTCGCGCTGCGGCTGCTGGCCGCGCCGCCCCTGGTGCCGTACCTCGCCGCCGGCCTGGCGTTCATGAACCTGGTCGACGACGTGGCCGAGACCGGTAGCCCGCAGCAACGGGCCGCGGGCCTCGCCGCGTTGACCGAGGGCGCCGGGACCGCCCTGAAGTCCGGGGACAGCCCCGACCCCGTGCTGCGGGCCTACGCCCACGCCGTGGACTCCCGGGGCCTGCCCGAGCACTGGGTGACCCGGTTCCTCGCGGGCGCCGCCACGGCCGAGGCCGCTTTCGACGGCTTCGCCGACGAGGCGGACTTCCAGGCCTACCTCGACGCGTACGCCTGGCCCGGGGTGCTGGTCTTCACCGGACTGCAGTACCAGGGCGGCCCGGATCCAGAACAGGCCGCCGGCTGGCGGCGGTTCGTCGACGCGGCCCAGCGCGTCGACTTCCTCGCCGACCTCCACGGCGACCTCGCCGACGGCCGGCTCTGCCTTCCGCTCGCCCGCCTGGACGAGCACTCCGTGACCCGGGCCGACCTGGAACGGGCGCGCGACACCCCTGCCGTGCGCGCCCTCCTGGCGGCCGAGAGCGGGCGGGCCCGCGCCGCACTCGACGCCACCCACGGCATCCTCGACCTCGCCGAGCCGGGCCTGCGCCCCGTCATCGCCACCATGGCGGACCTCATGGCCCACCAGCTGACGGCCGTCGAGCGGGCCGGGGCCGAGGCCCTGCGCCGGGACGTCGGGTACGGTCTCGCGGCGCCCCTGCGGATCCTCCTCCGCGCCGCGGCCTCCCGGAAGGCGTCCCGGCGCCCGACTAGTACGCGCCGTTGACGTTGTCGATGGACCCGTAGCGGGCGGCCGCGTAGTTGCAGGCCGCGGTGATGTTGGCCACCGGGTCGTAGGAGTCCGTCGAAGTGCCGGGCACGTGATAGGCCTTGAAGGTCGGGTCGATGACCTGGAGCAGACCCTTGGAGGGGATTCCGTTCCGGGCGTTGATGTCCCACAGGTTGATCGCCTTGGGGTTGCCCGAGGACTCCCGCATCACGTTGCGGTGAATTCCGTTGTAGCTTCCGGGAATACCGTGCTTGGCCATCACGGCGAGGGACTCGCGGATCCACCCGTCGAGATTGTTCGGGTAGGAGGAAGCCGGCTTGGCGGCGGTCTTCGCCGCCGACTTGGCGGCCGTCGCGGCCTTCGCCTGGGCGCCGAGGGTCAGGGTGATGCCGGGCCGGATGACCGACGGGTTGTCGCCGACCACCGCGCGGTTCGCCTCGTAGAGCTGCTTCCATCCGCCACTGACGGAATGGTCCGCGGCGATCTCCGAAAGGGTGTCGCCCGCGACCACGGAATACGTGGTGGGAGGGGCCGTCACCACATTGACGGCGGCGGTGGCCGCGGTGACGGCGGTCACCGCGGCGGCCGGTGCGCCCGTCCCGGCCGCGCCTGCGGTGGTCGCGGTGATCAGCGGGAGCGTGAGAGCCGCGCCACCTGTGCCGGCAAGGGCCAGCTTGCGGGTGATCGGGTTCTGCTTCGGCCGACGGTGCTTACCCTTTGCAGGCATGGCGGAATTCCTCACGTGGGGGGACGGGAGACCCGATGGCGGGGCCGTATTCGGCCGTCTCGCCATCTGGAGTGAGGTGACCGTAGGTGAGCCCGCCGGGCGGGAACAAGCCCCGAATTCCACCGATAGATCGACATCCCGCTATCCGCCCCGGAAGTGACCTTGTGGACATCTCGGCGAAAAGGCCGATTCCCTTTCTGGGAAAAGGGAATCGGCCTCGTGCGGGAAATGATGTTGAGGGGTTCCGCGTGACTGACGTCACGGGGCGGGGGCTCCGGGGTCAATAGGGGCAAGTCCGGTACCTGGTGGGCTCATTCGGGCGACACGCCCGTAGAGGTCAAATCGCCCATCCAGGACTCTTTCCGGCGTGCATGTCCTCCCCGCACGGCCTACGCGGGGAACGCCTCGCGGAGCGCCGCCAGCCGCTCCAGTACGGTCACCACCGCCCCCTTCGAGGCCGGCAGCAGCGGGAGGCGCACATCGGGGGTCGGGATCCGCCCCTGGGCGTGGAGGACTCCCTTCACGACGGCCGGATTGGGCTCGGCGAAGACCGCCGCCGACAGTCCGGCCAGCGCGTGCCCCAGCGCGCGGGCGCGCACCGCGTCCCCCGCCCGCCAGGCCGCCGCGAGCTCGGCGAACCGCTCCGTCACCAGGTGCGCCGAGGCCAGGATCCCGCCCGACGCGCCCAGCGCGAGCATCGGGGACAGGTACAGGTCGTCCCCGGTCAGCACGTGGAAGCCGGCCGGCAGGTCGCCGAGCAGCTCCACCGCGTCCTGGTCGAGCCCGCCGGAGGAGTACTTCACCCCGACGACCCCGGACAGCGAGCCGAGGGCCCGCAGTGTGGCGGCGTCCAGCGGCTGCCCCGTGCGGTGGGGGACGTGATAGACGATCAGCGGTACGGGGCTCACCCCGGCCAGCCGCTCGAAGTGCGCCGCCACCCCCGCCGCCGAGGGCCGCACGAACGACGGGACGGTGACCAGTGCCGCCCCCGCCCGCGGCCACCGCTCCAGCCGGGCCAGCGAGGCCTCCGCGGCCCGGGTGCCGGACGCCCCCGCGCCGACGGTCAGGACGGCGCCCCGCTCCTCGCAGACCCGGGCGCACACGTCGGTGACGAGGGCGCGCTCCGCCTCGTCGAGGCAGGCCGTCTCTGCGGTCGTGCCGAGGGCGACGATCCCGGTGGCGCCCGCGTCGAGCACCTCGTGGGCGAGCGCCTCCAGGGCCCCGGAGGCGATCTCCCCGGTGCGTGCGTACGGGGTGACGAGCGGTACGTGGATCCCGTGGAGCGGGAGCGCCCCCGCGGGGTCCTCCGCGGAGTTCCCCGCCGTGTCCTGTGCCGTCAAGGGTGCGATGTCCTGTGCCGTGTCCTGTGCCATGACGACGAGCCTCACGCACCCCGAGCACCGAATCCAGTTCACGTTTCTTACCCAACCCGTAAGCTGAGCCGATGCTCGATGTCCGACGCCTGCGCCTGCTGCGCGAACTCGCCCGCCGCGGCACGATCGCTGCCGTGGCCGAAGCCCTCTCCTTCAGCCCTTCGGCGGTGTCCCAGCAGCTCGGCGTGCTGGAGCGGGAGGCCGGTCTGCCCCTGCTGGAGCGCACCGGGCGGCGCGTCCGGCTCACCCCGGCCGGGGAGAACCTGGTCCGCCACGCGGAGGCTGTGCTGGAGCGGCTGGAGCAGGCGGACGCCGACCTCGCAGAGGCCCGGGGAGGCCTCTCCGGGGCCCTGCGGATCGGCGCCTTCCCCACCGCCACCCGCACGATCGTCCCGGCCGCGCTGGCGGCCCTGGCCCGGCGCCACCCGGGCCTGGAGCCGATGGTCTGCGAGACCGATCCGGCGGCGGTCGCCCACGCCCTGCGGGCCGGGGACCTCGACGTCGCACTCGTCCACGCCTACGACTTCGTACCCGCCGAGCGCGAGCCCGGACTGACCACCGAGCCCCTGTACGGCGAGGCGATGTACCTGGCCGAGCCCGCGCGGGGAGCGACCGCGACGGCCGGAACGTCCGGGGCGCCGGGCGCGGAGGCCTGCCCGCCGCCCGACCAGGGCGCGGCCCTGCGCGCGCACGCCGCATCGCCGTGGATCACCGCCACGCCCGGCACCCTCTGCCACACCATGACGGTGCGGGCCTGCCAGGCCGCCGGCTTCACGCCCCGGGTGCGCCACCGGATGGACGACTTCGCGGCCGTGCTCGCGCTGGTCGCGGCGGGCCAGGGCGTGGCCGTCGTGCCCCAGCTCGGTGCCACGGGGCCCGCCGACCCCGCCGTGCACCTCACCCGGCTCGTGATGCAGCGGCGCACCGGCCTGGCCTTCCGCAGCGGGGCCGGGGCCCACCCGGCCGTGGCCGCCTTCGGCGCGGCACTTCGCGCCGCCGTACCGCCGGATCTGGCCGGGTCGCGCGCCGAAGCGTGACACAACTCCCTTACCGGGCGCCGTCCGTGTACGTTCGTTGATCCAGACCGATCGAACAGAACGGGGTACGACGTGACGCATCGCGTACGAGGGGTCATCGCCCGGAGCAAGGGCGCACCGGTGGAGACGACGACGATCCTCGTGCCCGACCCGGGACCGGGCGAGGCTCTCGTCCGGGTGCAGGCCTGCGGGGTCTGCCACACCGACCTCCACTACCGCGAAGGCGGGATCAACGACGAGTTCCCCTTCCTGCTCGGCCACGAGGCGGCCGGAATCGTCGAGTCCGTCGGCCCGGACGTCACCTCCGTGGCCCCGGGCGATTTCGTCGTCCTCAACTGGCGTGCGGTGTGCGGGAACTGCCGGGCCTGCAAGCGCGGACGCCCCTGGTACTGCTTCGCCACGCACAACGCCACCCAGCCCATGACGCTGGAGGACGGTACTGCGCTCTCCCCGGCCCTCGGTATCGGCGCCTTCGCCGAGAAGACCCTGGTCGCTGCCGGTCAGTGCACCAAGGTGGACCCGGCCGCGGCTCCCGCCGCCGCCGGACTCCTCGGCTGCGGAGTGATGGCCGGCCTCGGTGCGGCCCTGAACACTGGCAATGTCGGACGGGGCGACTCCGTCGCCGTGATCGGCTGCGGAGGAGTGGGCAACGCGGCCGTGGCCGGAGCCAGGCTCGCGGGCGCCTCGAAGGTCATCGCGGTGGACCTGGACGACCGGAAGCTGGAATGGGCGCGCGGTCTCGGTGCCACGCACACCGTCAACGGCCGCACGGACGACGTGGTCAAGGCGATCCAGGGCCTCACCGGCGGCAACGGTGCCGATGTCGTCATCGACGCCGTGGGCCGCCCCGAGACCTACCAGCAGGCCTTCTACGCGCGCGACCTCGCCGGGACGGTGGTCCTGGTCGGAGTGCCGACCCCGGAGATGAAGCTCGAACTCCCCCTCCTGGACGTCTTCGGACGCGGCGGGGCCCTGAAGTCGTCCTGGTACGGCGACTGCCTGCCCGAACGGGACTTCCCCCTGCTGATCGACCTCTACCTGCAGGGCCGGCTCGACCTGGACGCCTTCGTCTCCGAGACCATCCCCCTCGACGGCGTCGAGGAGGCCTTCGCCCGGATGGAGCGCGGCGAGGTGCTCCGCTCGGTCGTCGCGTTCTGACGCGGCCCCGAAGGCCCCGGACCGGTCCGCCCGGTCCGGGGCCCCTACGGCCCGAGGGTCAGGCCGCCCGCCACAGCGCCGGTACGGACGGGGGCTCCCAGCCCCGCTGCGCCGTGTGCGGCTGGAGGCAGACGTAGCCGCGGCCGCCGTGCGCGACCCGCTCGCCCGCCCGGTAGGCGGTCCCCACCGACCAGGAGCCGCCCGACGGCGGCGTGCCGGTCGGGGTGGGGCCGGGGCCGGGATCCTGGGGGAGGTCCAGGACGAAGTCGAAGGCCGCCTCGCGCGCGCCACCGGCGTCCCGCACGCTCATCAGCAGCCGGGGGTCGAAGACCGCGTCGGTGTTGTTGCGCGGCTCGTTCGGGAAGTACAGCTGTGTCGTCAGCACAGGACGGCCCGGGGCCTGCACCTTGACGTGGATGTGCCGGGTGCGGCCGGGATAGAGCCCCGGGACGATCGTGGTGAGGGCGAAGGAGCCGCGCGAGTCGGTGTACTGGTGGCCCCGCAGCCGGTACCGGACGTTGTCGTAGGCCCCGTTCGCATCGGCCTGCCAGAAGTCCAGCAGGGCACCCGCGACCGGCAGGCAGGCCCGGCCGAAGACGTAGCCCGTCACCGTCAGCCGGATGCCGGGCATGCCGGGCTCCAGGAGGCTGGTGCGTTCGGGGGAGGCGGGCTTGAAGTAGGGGCCCTCGGTCTGCTCGGGGGTCGGGTGGTCACCGTCGTCGCACGCCGGGGTCAGCGGTACGGGTCCGGCGTCCGGGGTGAAGGTGCGGGCCAGGGCCGGGCCGCCGATGAGGGCGACGGGGACCGCCGCGGTGGCCGCGAGGGCCGCGCGCAGCACGGACTTGCGGGTGATGCGGCGGGGCCGCTCGGGGTCTGCGGGGCGTAACGCGTTGTCGCCGTCCCTGTCCGGGTCGCGCATGACTGCCTCCTTGATGGGCTGTTGGATCCGGCATCGAACCTAGGTGGACGCCCCGCCCGGATCGATGGACGGGAGACGGCTGCTGTGGTGCTTTCGGAACTCGCCCGGGGTGGTGCCCGTCTCCCGCCGGAAGAACCGGCAGAAGTAGGCGGGGTCGGTGAACCCGATGCGGGCGGCGACCTGTCGTACCGGCAGTTCGGTGTGCGCGAGCAGGCGCTGGGCCTGGTACGCACGGGCCTCGTTCAACAGCCGGCCGGGGCTGCGGCCGGTGGCCGCGCGGACGGTCCGGGTGAGGTGGCCCGGCGTCACCCCGAGCTGCTCGGCGCACTCGCGCACCGACCAGGCGACGGGTCGGGCGGCCAGCCGCACGAACGCCTCCGCCACGGTCGGGGCAGTGCGGGGAGCCGCGGGGCCGCGGAACCGGTCCGGTTCGCAGGGCCCGTCGGGGCGGCCGCTGCCGGCGGCCGGGAGCCGTGCCATGCGGACGACGAGTACGTGCAGCAGGGCGCGCAGCACGCTCTCGTGGCCGGGGGCCCGCTGCCGGCACTCGGCGGCCAGGTCGGCCATCAGCCGTCCCGTGCGCTCGTGTTCGGCCTCGCTCAGATCGAACCAGCAGGTCTTCCCGATCCGCCGCAGGAGCGCACGGTCGCCGGGATGGTCCACCAGGAAGTCCTCGGTGAACAGTGCGAGGGTGCCCTCGAGCCCGCGCTGGTCCTGCCAGTAGTGGACCTGCCCGGGCAGCACCACGGCCAGCTGGCGCGGCCGCACGGGGTGCCCGGCGAGATCGACGACGTGGGTGCCGGATCCCGCGACGATGTGGACGATCTCGTAGAAGGTGTGGCGGTGCGGGCGGTCGGACCGCGACAGCGGCCCCAGCGCGTCGAACGGCCCGGCGGCGAACGGCACGGTGCCCGGTCCGGCCAGCTCCAGGCGGTGAAGGGGCGGCTCCCCGGGGCGCGGCGGCGCCGGGCAGGGCGTCCCCGGTGCGACGGTGGTGTTCCGCATCGTTCCCCCAAGCAGGTCCAGACCAATCGGGCGATGTCACGATCCCTCGCCGGAGGCACTGCGAAACCCGGCCGGCGCAATTCGCCGGGTCCCGGCGGATCCTGCTGCCCGGAAGGCCCCCGGGCCCGGCAGCCGGGGCGCCCCGGTCCACCTCCTAGACTCGGGCGGACCGCCACGTCCGCCCGCGCCCCGCCCGGCCGCGGCGCGGGCCTTCCGTACCTCGCACCCCTGGGGGCCGTTCCGTGACCGTCGTCCACAGCTACCGTCAGCCCGGCACGGTCCTCACCGACCACCGGTTCTCCGTCCCCCTGGACCACGCCCACCCGGACGGCGAGCGGATCGAGCTGTACGGCCGCGAGGTCGTCGCCACCGGCAAGGACCCGGAGACCTTGCCCTGGCTGCTGTACCTGGAGGGCGGCCCCGGCTTCGGCGCCCGCCGCTTCGTCGGCCGGCAGGCCTGGCTGGAGCGCGCCCTCCAGGACTACCGGGTGCTGCTGCTGGACCAGCGCGGCACCGGCCGGTCCACCCCGGCGAACCGGCAGACGCTGCCCCTGCGCGGCACCCCCGCCCAGCAGGCCGCGTACCTCGCCCACTTCCGCGCCGACTCCATCGTGCGCGACGCGGAGGCGATCCGGCCCGGACTGACCGGCGGCGCGCCCTGGACCGTGCTCGGCCAGAGCTTCGGCGGTTTCTGCACGGTCCGGTACCTCTCCAGCGCGCCCGAGGGACTCACCGCCGCCCTCATCACCGGCGGACTCCCGTCGCTGACCGCCACCGCGGACGAGGTGTACCGGGCCGCCTATCCCCGCATCGAGCGCAAGAACCTGGCCCACTACGCCCGTTACCCCATGGACGTCGAGCGGGCCCGCCGGATCGCCGCCCGTCTCGCGGAGCGGCCGGCCGAACTCCCCGGCGGGCACGTCCTGACCGTCGAGGCCTTCCAGTCCCTCGGCCTCCTCCTCGGCGGCGGCGACGGCAGCCACCAGCTCCACTACCTGCTGGAGGACGCCTTCGTGCCGGCCCCCGGCGGACCGGCCCTCTCGGACGCCTTCCTGGAGGGCGCCCGCTCCCTCCTCTCCTTTGCCGGACACCCCCTCTACGCGCTGCTCCACGAGGCGATCTACGCCCAGGACCCGGCCGCGCCCACCGCATGGGCGGCCGACCGCGTCCGGGCGGAACACCCCCGCTTCGACGCAGGCAAGGGCCTCGCGGGCGACGAGCCCCTGTTCTTCACCGGCGAGACCATCCACCCCTGGCACTTCACCACCGACCCGGCCCTCGCCCCACTGCGCGAGACCGCCGGCCTCCTGGCCGCCCGCACCGGATGGCAGCAGCTCTACGACCCGGAGCGGCTGGCGGCCAACGAGGTGCCGGTGGCGGCCGCGGTCTACCACGACGACATGTACGTGGACGTGGCGGACTCCCTGCGCACGGCCCGTGCCATCCGCGGCCTGCGCACCTGGGTGACGGACGAGTTCGAGCACGACGGCCTGCGCGCGGGCGGTCCCCGCGTCCTGGACCGGCTGCTGGCCCTGGTGCGCGACGCGGCATGACTGACGTCCCCGCAGGTCACAGAGGCGATGACGGCCCCGAATAATCGTTCTCGCAGAAGTTGATCACGCGGTTAGGGTGGGCCCTCGACCCCGAGGAACCAACCCATGTGTGGAGCGTGCATGTCGAGAAGGATGTCGAGCGCCGTCTCGCTGGCCCTGGCCGGCGCACTGGCCGTGACCGGCGTGGCGGCGGTAGCGGCACCGGCCGCCGTCGCCGCGCCGGCCGTCAGCGCCGCGGGGACGGGGGAGACCCCCGTCGGCGCACAGGCCTGGACGCGCGTGGCCCAGAAGAACCCGAACCGGTCCTACTGGAACACCGCCGACGACCTCCGCGTCGGCAACGAGGGCGGCGCCCAGGGCCTCTCCCGCGCCTACCTGACCCTGGACACCACCGCGCTCAAGGGCGCCACCGTCTCCAGGGCGACCTTCCGGATCACCAACACGGGGTCCGCGTCCTGCACGGGCCGTCCGGTGGAGCTGTGGAGCGTGGGCGCCGTCTCGGCGCGGACCACGTGGAAGCTCCAGCCGGCCAAGGGCGTCCGGCTGGCGACGGTGACCGACGCCAAGGGCAGTGCGGGCTGCGCGGCGGGCGACCTCGAGTTCGACGCGACCGCGCTGGTGAAGGAGGCGGCGGCCGCGTCCCGGACCTCCGTCACCGTCGGTCTGTTCGCCTCCGACGAGTCCGACGCCTCGGCCTGGAAGCGCTTCGCCCCGGCGAGCGCGAAGCTGGAGACCACCGTCGGCCGCCCCGCCCCGCCGGTGATCAGCTCCCCGGAGTTCCCCGACGCCTCGAACGGGGTTCCCGCCGTGACCGGGAAGGCCCGTACTCCGGGCACGTTCACCTTCGGCACCGGCGGTGCCGAAAACATCGAGAAGATCGTGTACTGGTCGGTGTCCGACCCGCGGGAGGTCACCGTGGCGCCGGGTGCGGGCGTCGTGATCACGCCCACGGCATCCGGCCCCCACATGCTCTACGCGTACAGCGTCGACCGGGCCGGGCGGCGCTCGGACCAGGCCGTGTACCGCTTCTGGGCCCTCGGTAACGGCGGGATCCGCGACGCCGCCGGCGACCTGAACGGCGACGGCCTGCGCGACCTGTGGACCCTGGACCCCGACGGCAGGCTCCGCTTCTCGGCCGGCCGGGCCGACGGCACCTTCGCCGCGCCCGTCGACGGCGGGGCGTCCTTCGCCCCCGGCAGCCGGATCGCCGTCGGCGGCGACTGGGGCGAGGACGGATACAACGACCTGCTGGTGCTGGAAACCGTCCAAGGACTGGGAGCCAAGCAGATCCGGGTCCTCCCCAACAACGGCCTCGGCAGTGTCCGTCCGCACGACGCCATGGTCCTGAGCGCCATCGAGAGCGACCCGGTGCAGGGCAACGACCACTGGTCCGACGCCCAGGACATCGTCGACGCGGGCGACCTGGGCGGTGACGGCGAGCCCGATCTGCTGGTCAAGCAGGGCGCCAAGCTCTGGGCGTACACGGGCAGCCGCTCCGGCTACCTCGACATGAACGGCGCGCCGGTCCTGGTAGGCGAGGGCGGCTGGGACGCCGTCTCGGTCCTCGTCCCGGGCGACACCCACGGCGACGGCGCCACCGACCTGTGGGTGCGCGACGACGCCTCGGGCGACCTCTTCGCCGTGCGGGGAGCCAAGGACGCCTCCGGCCGCTTCGACCCCACGGGCTGGGCCACTGCGCAGCGCGTGAAGATCGGCTCCGGCCTCGGCCGGGCGGCCTACCCCACGCTGGTCTCGGCGGGCGATGTCGACCGCGACGGTCACGCCGACCTGGCCGCCGTCGGCGCCGACGGCAAGGCCGTCTGGTTCCGTGCGACGGCCACCGGGATCGACACGACACCGCGTCCCGTCGGCTGACCACACGTCAACCGGCCGGGCCCGCCGTCGTGTTCAGCGGGTCCGGTCCGGGGGCGCCGGGGCGGTGGGCTCCGCCGGAGTCCACGAGGGCCGCTGCCCGTCCCTGACGGCCTGTTCGCCTATTGTGCGACGCATGACCGAACAACGTGATCTGCAGTCCTCCTTGGAGCCCATGCCCACCGACTGGCGGCGCGCCCTCGCCGTCGTGGCCCACCCGGACGACCTGGAGTACGGGTGCGCGGCAGCCATCGCGGACTGGACGGACGGCGGCCGGGAGGTGGTCTACCTCCTGGCCACCCGCGGTGAGGCGGGCATCGACTCCGTCGCCCCCGACGCCTGCGCCGCGCTGCGCGAGGCCGAGCAGCGCGCGAGCGCCGCCGTGGTCGGGGTGTCCGCGGTGGAGTTCCTCGACCACCGCGACGGGGTCGTCGAATACGGTCTCGGCCTGCGCCGGGACATCGCGGCAGCCATCCGCCGGCACCGGCCCGAGCTGGTGATCACCCTCAACCACCGGGACACGTGGGGAGGGGAGCAGGGCGGTGGCTACTGGAACACCCCCGACCACAAGGCCGTCGGCCGGGCCACCCTGGACGCCGCCGCCGACGCCGGCAACCGGTGGATCTTCCCGGAGCTCATCTCCGAACAGGGGCTGGAGCCGTGGAACGGCGTCCGCTGGGTGGCGGTGGCCGGTACCAGCACGCCCACGCACGCGGCCGACGCCGGTCCCGGCCTGGAGCGTTCGGTGCTGTCCCTGCTGGAGCACAAGGCCTACATCGCTGCACTGACGGACCAGGACCCCGAGGAGTACGTCCGTACCTTCCTCACCGGCAACGCCGAGCGGGTCGCGCCGCGGTTCGGGGGCCGTCCGGCGGTCGCGTTCGAGGTCTTCCCCCGCTGACCGCTTCCCCGCGGACCCTCTTCCCCGCCGCCCCCTCCACCCCTAGTCTGACGATTCGTCAGATATTGGCGGCCGTCGGACCGGGGGTGCGGGACAAGGTGATCGACACCATCTCCACGGAGATCGCGGAGGGCGAGGAGCGGATCCGCCTGGAGGTCGCGGACGGCGTCGCGGTCCTCACCCTCTGCCGCCCGGACAAGCTCAACGGCTGGAGCTGGGAGTCCAGCCGCCAGCTCGGCCTGCTCGCGGACCGGATCCGCTTCGACCCCTCGGTGCGGGCCGTGCTGCTGCGGGCCGAGGGCCGGGCCTTCTGCGCGGGCATCGACGTGACCGCCCCGGGCGGCGCCATCACCGGCGGTACCGCCGCCGAACGCACCCGCAACTACTACGAGGGCATCCGCTGGATCCACGAGCGCTTCGCGGTCCTGGCCCGGCTGCCCCAGCCGGTGGTGGCCGCGGTCCAGGGCTACTGCCTGGGCTTCGGCTTCGAACTGGCGCTGATGGCCGACGTCCGGGTGGCGGCACGGGACGCCGTCTTCGCCCTGCCCGAAGCCCGGTTGGGTGTGGCCGTGGACGCGGGCGGCGACCTGCGCATCGCCCGCGAGGCGGGCGCGGGCTGGGCGAAGTTCCTGGCCCTGACGGGCCGCCGGATCGACGCGGCGACCGCCGAGCGGCTCAACCTGGTCCAACTGGTCGTCGAACCGGGCGAGATGGAGGGCGTCGCGCGCGCCCTGGCGGCGGAGATCGCCGCCAACGCCCCCCTCGCGGTCCAGGGCATCAAACGCGCGGTCGACGCCTACGCCGACGCCGCCCTCCCCGCGGCCCTCGACCGGGTGGCGATGACCGCGGCCCTCACCCTCGCCTCGGACGACGCCCGCGAGGGCTACACCGCCAGGGCGGAGCGCCGCCCGCCCCGCTTCACCGGAGGCTGACCCCCGGGCCCGTGGGTTCCTACGCGCCGCCCGGCCCTGCGGTGAAGGGTCCGCGCCCCAGTTGCTCCCGTACCGGGACCACCTCGGGGCCGACCACCGTCCGGCGCTGCCAGTTGGCCCCGTCGACGACCAGGGTGTGGCCGGTGACGAACCGGGCGTAGGGGGAGGCCAGGAAGGTCGCGGCCCAGCCCAGTTCGCGCGGCTCACCGACCCGCAGTGCCGGCTGGCGGGCGTGCTGCGCGCCGGGCGCGGCCCGCTCCAGGCCGCCGCGGATGTCCGCGGTCATGTCGGCGTGCGGGAACAGGCCCGGGACCAGGCCGTTGATCTGGATGCCGTACGGGCCCCACTCCACGGCGAGGGTCTCGACGAGGTTCTTGACCCCGGCCTTGGCGGCGGCGCTGTGGACGAAGCCCGGCCCGCCCGTCCAGGCGTACGAGGCGCCGATGTCGACGATCGACCCGGGCGTGCCCGCGGCGAGGTGGCGGCGGCCGAACTCGCGGGTCATGAACCACGTACCGGTCAGGGTGATGTCGACCACCGCCCGCCAGGCGTTCGGGGTCAGGTCCTCCGCCGGGGAGGGGAAGTTGGCGGCCGCGTTGTTGACCAGTACGTCCGGCAGCCCGAGGGCCGCCTGCGCCGCGTCGAAGACCTCCGCGACCCGCTCGGGGTCCCTGATGTCGCAGACGGCGGCGGCCACCCGGCCCGCGCCCGGCACCGCCGCCAGCTCGTCCTGCGCCGCCTCGAGGCGCTCCGGACGTCGGCCCGCGATCAGCAGGTCGGCTCCGAGCCGCGCGAACTCGGTGGCCACGGCCTTGCCCAGCCCGGTGCCGCCGCCGGTCACGAGGACCACCTGCCCCGCGTACGTACCGGGGGGCAGGGCGGCGGCACCGAGCGGCGGCGGCGCGGGAAGGCCGCGCAGAGGGTTCTCCATGCGCCCATCGATAGCGCGCGGACGCTCAGATCACCATCCTCGCGGGCCCCGGACTAACTGCCCGGGTTGTACGCCTGCCGGGTCGCGCAGGTCCAGATCACCGGCTTGAGCTCGCCCTTCGCGTTGACCGCCGCCCCGCCGACCCGGTCTGCGTCCGAGACCGCGTCGGCCATGCTCGCCTGCCCCGCAGCCAGCCGCGGCAGGGCCTTGACCGGACCGGAGCCGGCCCGCAGGAGCGCCTGGTCCGGCAGGGTCAGCATGTCCGGGTGGAACTTGGCCGTGCCGACGCTGAGGTTCGTGGTCGGGCTGATCGCCTCGAACGTGGCGTACGGGTGCGAGCTCAGGCCCCCGGCCGTGGTGCCGGGGCCGGTGAGCGGGGGCTCCCAGACCCACGTCTGGTACTCGTGCCACGGTCCGGCCCAGTCGTAGCCGACGATCCGGCCGCTCTCGTCGAGGTCCTGGACGTAGCTGTCGTTCACGGACGGCGCCAGCAGCCGGGCGGCGGAGCCGTCCCCCGGCCACAGCACCGGATGTGTGCCCTCCAGGTGGGCGCCGGTCTCGGGGACCTCGTAGTCCTGGGTGGCCATGCCGAGGATGTCGCCCCGGTTGTTGATGCCCGTGACCATCGTGATCCGGGTGCCCGGGCCGGCTTCGGCGGGGACGGGCAGTTCACGGACCTTCTGGCCGTCCTTCCAGACGGCCCCGGGCCCGCTGCCGGAGCGGGACACCACGTACCCGGCGTCGTTGACGTCGGCCTCGGAGTCGTAGCCGTAGCTGTCCGGGAGCGGCGTGATCGCCGCCGCGCCCACCTGGTAGGTGAACAGGGAGGGGCCGCCGGAGCCGTGGAGGACGCCCACCATCAGGCCGTGCGCGTTGACGGCGAGCACCTGCCCCGACTGGTTCGGGTCGCTCAGCGGGACGCGGTGCACGGTGGTGCCGGTCCAGTAGACGGGCTGGTGGCCCGAGACGCCGACGGCGAGGTCGCCCGCGCCGAAGTCGAAGACGCCCTGGCTCTGCCGCATGTCGCGCACGTACGACTCGTCCCCGATCGAGCCGAGTACCTGGATCTTCGGCGTGCACTTCGCGCCGGGCACCGCGTCGGCCGCCACGGCCGGCCCGGCCGCGGTGATCAGGCCCGCCAGAACGACGGCGGCTCCGGCCGCGGACATGCTTCTTCTCATGTGGTGGTCCCCCCTGGACAGGTGCTGTTCCCCGTTGAGTCATGACACGTGCACGCCACATCTTGCCTGATGGTGTGGCGAATGTGGCCTGAAATGACGGGTGTTGTTTCGAGCCGGGCGCCATCCGCGCCCGTCGCCGGTTCACAGGAGGGCAAGCGACCGCTTAGTATGCGCCCGGAGCGTGATTCCTCGACGGCGGCTGGAGGCCCCGGATGCAGGCATGGCGAGTACATACCCCCGGCGAGCCCAGCGAGGCCATGCGCCTCGAAGAGGTTCCCGAACCCGTCCCCGGCGAGGGGGAGGTGAGACTCAGGGTGCTCGCCGCGAACGTCAACTTCCCCGACGCGCTGCTCGTCCGCGGGCAGTACCAGATCACACCGCCGCTGCCCTTCACCCCCGGCGTCGAGATCTGTGGCGAGACCCAGGACGGCCGGCGCGTCATCGCCACCCCGAGCCTGCCGCACGGCGGTTTCGCCGAGTACGTCACCGCACCGGCCCGCGCCCTGCTGCCGGCTCCGGACACCCTCGACGATGCCGAGGCTGCCGCCCTCCACATCGGCTACCAGACCGGCTGGTTCGGCCTGCACCGCCGCGCCGGCCTCCGGGCCGGCGAGACCCTCCTCGTGCACGCCGCCGCCGGCGGGGTCGGCAGCGCCGCCGTCCAGCTGGGCAAGGCCGCCGGAGCCACCGTCATCGGGGTCGTCGGGGGCAAGGACAAGGCCCGCACAGCCGAGGAACTCGGCTGCGACCTGGTGATCGACCGCACCGCGGAGGAGATCGCCCCCCGCGTCAAGGAGTTCACCGGCGGACGCGGCGCCGACGTCGTCTACGACCCGGTCGGCGGGGACGCCTACACCGCCTCCGCGAAATGCGTCGCCTTCGAGGGCCGGATCGTCGTCGTCGGCTTCGCGAGCGGCACGATCCCCGCCCCCGCCCTCAACCACGCCCTCGTGAAGAACTACTCCGTGCTCGGCCTGCACTGGGGCCTGTACGCGGCCAAGGACCCCGCCGCCGTCCTCGCCTGCCACACCGAGCTCACCCGGCTCGCCGCCGAAGGCGCGGTCACACCGCTGGTCAGCGAACGCGTCCCGCTCGCGGCCGCCGCCGACGCCGTGCAGCGCCTCGCCGACGGCACCACCACCGGCCGCCTGGTCGTCGTACCGGGCCTGGACGGAGCCGCCCGATGAGCACCGGAGCCACCCCCACCACCCCCGAGGCACTGCGCGCCCGCACCCGGGAGCTGCTCGCCGCGCACCCGCCCGCCGGGACCGGCCGCACCGAGTTCCTCCGCGCCCGCTTCGACGCCGGACTCGCCTGGGTCCACTACCCCGAGGGCCTCGGCGGACTCGGCGCACCCCGCTCCCTCCAGGCCGTGGTCGACGCCGAACTGGAGGCCGCCGGCGCCCCCGACAACGACCCGCGCCGGATCGGCATCGGCCTCGGCATGGCCGCGCCCACGATCCTCGCGTACGGCACCGAGGAACAGAAGCAGCGCTTCCTGCGGCCCCTGTGGGTGGGGGAGGAGGTCTGGTGCCAGCTCTTCAGCGAGCCCGGCGCGGGATCCGACCTGGCCGCGCTCGCCACCCGCGCCGTCCTCGACGAGGGCGCGGGCGAGTGGACCGTCGACGGCCAGAAGGTGTGGACCTCCAGCGCCCACACCGCCCGCTGGGGCATCCTCGTGGCCCGCACCGACCCGGCACTGCCCAAGCACCAGGGCATCACCTACTTCCTCTGCGACATGCACGCCCCCGGCGTCGAGGTGCGCCCGCTGCGCCAGATCACCGGCGAGGCCGAGTTCAACGAGGTCTTCCTCACCGGCGTCCGCATCCCCGACACCCACCGCCTCGGCGCCGTCGGCGAGGGCTGGGCGGTCGCCCGTACCACCCTGATGAACGAACGCGTCTCGATCGGCGGCATGCGCATCCCGCGCGAGGGCGGCATGATCGCACCCGTCGCCGCGGCCTGGCGCGAGCGCCCCGGACTGCGCACCCACGCCCTCCACCAGCGGCTGCTGGAACTGTGGGTCGAGGCCGAGGTCGCCCGCCTCACCGGGGAACGGCTGCGCCAGCAGCTCGCCGCCGGCCAGCCCGGCCCCGAGGGCTCCGGCATGAAGCTGACCTTCGCCCGGCTCAACCAGGAGATCAGCGGACTGGAGGTCGAACTCCTCGGCGAGGAGGGCCTCCTGTACGAGGACTGGACCATGCGCCGCCCGGAACTGGTCGACTTCACCGGCCGCGACGCCGGCTACCGCTACCTGCGCGCCAAGGGCAACAGCATCGAGGGCGGCACGAGCGAAATCCTCTGCAACATCGTCGCCGAACGCGTCCTCGGCCTGCCCCCCGAGCCGCGCGACGACAAGGACCTCGCATGGAAGGACCTGTCCCGATGACGGCACCGACAGCGCCGGCGGCCCCGGCCGACCTCCTCTACTCCGAGGCCGAGGAGGAGCTGCGCGCCGCCGTACGCTCGCTCCTCGCCGACCGGTGCGACGCCAAGGGGATCCTCGCCCGGGCCGAGACCGGCCGGCCGCACGACCCGGCCCTGTGGCACACCCTCGCCGTCGAGATCGGCACGGCCGGGCTCCTCGTACCCGAGAAGCTCGGCGGACTGGGCGCGGGCCACCGTGAGGCGGCCGTGGTGCTGGAGGAGCTGGGCCGCGCCGTGGCGCCCGTCCCGTACCTCACGAGTGCCGTGCTCGCCACGGAGATCCTGCTCGGCTGCGACACCGCCGACGCGGCCCCGCTGCTGGCGGAGCTGGCCTCGGGGCGCACGGTCTGCGCCCCGGCCGTGCCGCTGACCCTCGCCCCCGGGGCCCGCCTGCCGGCCCCCGTGCGGGACTCCGGCGGGGGGATCCTGACCGGCAGGGTCACCGCCGTGGCGGACGCGGTGGCCGCCGACGTCCTGCTCGTCCTGGCCGACACCGGGCTGTACGCGGTCCGTGCCGGGGAAGCCGGCGTGACCCCGCTCGTTCCGCTGGACCTGACCCGCCCGCTCGCCACCGTCACCCTGGAGGCGGCCCCGGGCACCCGCCTCGCCGACCCGGCCACGGCCCGGGCGGCCGTCGCCGGAGCGCTGCTCTCCGCCGCGGGACTGCTCGCGTCCGAGCAGGTCGGGCTGGCCGAGTGGTGCCTGACCGAGACCGTCGGACACGTCAAGGGCCGCTACCAGTTCAACCGGCCCGTCGGCTCCTTCCAGGCCCTCAAGCACCGTCTGGCGCGGCTCTGGCTCGACGTGGCCTCCGCCCGGGCGGCGGCCAGGGCAGCGGCCGACGCCCTCGCCACCGGAGCCCCCGACGCGCCCCTCACGGTCGCCGTCGCCCAGGCCTACTGCTCGGGGGTGGCCGTTCGCGCCGCCGAGGAGTGCGTCCAGCTCCACGGAGGCATCGGCATGACGTGGGAACACCCCGCCCACCTCTACCTCAAGCGGGCCAAGGCCGACTCCCTCGCCCTCGGCACAGCGGGCCACCACCGCGGCCTGGTAGCCGACTTCGCGGAACTCCCCGCCCCCTAAGGCGCCTTGCCGGTCGTGCCGGGCCCGTGGCGCGGCGTCCGGGCCGCCGCGACCACGGGGCCGCCGCGACCACGGGGCCGCCGCGACCACGGGGCCGCGGCGGCCCGCGCGGTCCTCCCGTCGCCCGCCCCGGCCGGTCCGACAGGGGGCCGGCGAGGTCGTGCGCGACGTCCTGTGCGGCGAGTTCCCGTCCCCGCTGCTGCGCGAGGAGGGCTGCGCGACGGCCGCGCTCGCTGGCGCCTACGCCTCCCTCGCCCCGCGCGGGACCGTCGGCCCGGACACGGCCGCCCCGCCGTCTCCGCCGGCCTCGTCCTCCCCTGCGGCCGGCCGCGATCTTCCGCGACCCGCGCCCGCGCCCGCACCCGCACCCGCCCCCGCACCCGCACGCGCACGCGCACCCGCACCTGCCCCGCCTCCGGCGGGTCCCCGGCTGATCCCTATGCTCGCCGCATGACCACCATGATCACCCGGCTCTCCGCGGCCGGACTGCGCGCCCACCGCGACGAACTCGCCGCCCTCCTGCACGCCGTGGTCGCCGACGGCTCCTCGCTCGGCTTCCTCGCGGGCCTCGCCCCGGCGGACGCCGCCGCCTGGTGGGACTCCCTGCTGCCCGCCGTCGAGGACGGGTCCCTCGCCCTGTGGGTCTCCCGTACCGGCGCCGACGGCCCCCTCGACGGCACCGTCAGCTGGTACCGGCAGTCCAAGCCCAACGGCCGCCACCGCGCCGAGCTGCGCAAGCTCATGGTCCACCCGGACTCCCGGGGCCGCGGCACCGCCCGCGCCCTCCTCGCGCACGCCGAGAGCGAGGCCGCCCGCGCCGGAGTTCTGCTGCTGTTCCTGGACACCGAGACCGGCAGCGGCGCAGAGCGCGTCTACCGCTCCGCGGGCTGGACGGAGGCGGGCACCATCCCGGACTACGCCACCGACCCGGCGGGCCGGCTGCACCCCACCACCCTCTTCTACAAACGGCTCCCGGGCGTCCGCGGGTGACCTCGCCCGCCGCGCGGCGTTAGACCCGTAGCCGCCGGAGACCGAGCGAGGGAGACCGCATGTCCGCAGCAACCGCCGCCGCACCACTGACCCGACGCGCGCTCCTGCGCGCGGCGTTCACCGCGGCCGTGCTGGCCGGTACGGGTGCGGCCCTGGCCCCGGTACTGCGCGCCCGCCGGCCCCGGCAGACCCTCACCCCGGCGCCGCTCGCCGAGGAGGAGACGTACCGCGGCCGGCACATCGCCGTGGACGTCGCCGGGGTACGCATCGACGGCCGCCCGCTGCACGTCATGCGGCGGGCCGACGGCAGTTACCTGAGCGGGATCAACCACTTCCAGTCCTATCCGACCCCACTGGAACTGGCCCGGGCCGCCGTCGACGAACTGGGCACGGCCCAGCTGGCGTTCGCGGCCCCGCACCACGGCTGACACAGACACGGGAACGGGAGGACCCCCGCTTTGCACGTCCGGCAGAACCAGAAGAACCTCACCAGCGCCCAGAAGAAGCGGTTCACCGCAGCGGTACTGGAGCTGAAGCGCAGCGGTGCCTACGACGCCCTGGTGCGCACCCACGACAAGTACTTCGTGCCCGACCGCGACCGCAAGCTGCGCGTCGGGCACATGTCGCCGTCCTTCTTCCCGTGGCACCGGCTCTATCTGCTGGACTTCGAGAAGCAGTTGCGGCAGATCGACCCGGGCGTCTCCGTCCCGTACTGGGACTGGACCACCGACACCAGCCCGGTCTCCTCGCTCTGGGCGGACGACTTCCTCGGCGGCACCGGCCGCGCCACCGACCGCAAGGTGATGACCGGTCCGTTCGCCTACGACAAGGGCGACTGGACGGTGACCGTGGGCATCACGGAGTCCGCGTTCCTCACCCGCAACCTGGGCCGGCCTCAGAACCCGATCGCGCTGCCCACACCGGCCGAACTGCAGTGGGCGATCGACGATCCCGTCTACGACGTCTCGCCCTGGGACTCCACGGCCACGGCGGGCGGCTTCCGCAACAAGCTGGAGGGCTGGGCGGCCCCCAGGAGCGAACGCTGGCGCAACCACAACAAGGTCCACCAGTGGATCGGCGGCCACATGACCGGTGGTACGGCACCCAACGACCCGGCGTTCTGGCTGCACCACGCCTTCGTGGACCTGATCTGGGACCGCTGGCAGCAGAAGCACCCCCGCTCCGGCTACCTGCCGGCGGCGCCCCTGCCCCTCGGCGACCTTCAGCGCGGCCGGGTGATCGCCCTCGACGAGCCGATGCCGCCGTGGGGCGTCACCCCGCGCGAGGCCCTCGGCCACCAGGGCCAGTACCGCTACGAATGACCCGTCCTCCCGCCTGCCCGCCCGCGCGGGTGCCGGGAGCCGGGCACAGGGGAAGGGCCCCCGCCGCACGGCGGGGGCCCTTCGGATCCAGTCGAGCGTCGCCCGTACTCGGGCGACGTTCTCGTGAATGATCACCCTCTCGTCGTCGCTGAGCTGCCGGTCCCGCATCCCTGGAACGACCCGTCCGGAGGCCGCGACGAACGCGTGGCAAGCGGTGATCAGGTCCAGGAACTCCCCCGAGCGGTCGATCCGCTTCACCGCCGGCGCGACCGGACTCGTGCGCTCGAAGTCCTCGCGGGCCTGCCGGCCCCGCTCGACCAGAGCGTGATTGACCTGGTGACGGGCGGTGTCGTCCGACATGGCCCGGAAGGCGACGTCCGGGCGCCGCAGCAGGCCCGTGGTCACCGTCGCGGCGATGTGGTCGTCGCGGGTCAGCTCCTCGACCGCCCGGACCCGGTCTTCCTGCCGGACCTGGGCGACGACCGTGGGCCGCTTGAGCAGATCGCCAGTGACCACCGCAGCGATCTGCTCGTCCTCTACCAGCAGGTGGGCCGCACTGATCCGGTCCTCTTGGCGGACCTGGGCGACCACGGACGGACGTCGCAGCAGGTCACCCGTGACGACCGCGGCGACTTCCTCGTCCCTCGCGAGGGTGTGGATCGCGCTGACCTTCTCCTGCGGGGTGATCGGCCTCTCGCCCTGACGGCCGACCCTCCGCGACGCGTCGTCGGGAGTCCACCGGGCCTTCCCTCCCGGTGGGGTCAGGATCGCGGTGAACCGCTCCTCCTCGTTCGAGATGCCCGCCAGGATTCGGTGGACCGTGAAGGACACGCGGGCCTGCCGATGGTGTTTGGGCCACCGCGAAGCGACCCAACGGGCCCCGTTCACGGCTGAGTAGGACAAGCCGATGTCCTCGGCCAGGCGGAACAGCGAGTCCTTGACCGTGAACAACTCGAGGCGTTTGACGACGCGGGGTCGGGTGCGGATGCGCCGGTTGGGCATGAGATCGGCCAGGACGCGTCGGCCGCCCCCGCCGACCCGCCGGGCCGGGCCGGCCGGGCCGGGAGCCGAACACCGGTGGCCGGCCAGCAGGCGGTACCGGAACCCTTTCCGGGAGTGGGCGGAGAGCCGGCGCGCCGCCATGCTCGGATCCGGCCACGAGACCGCGCACGGCCCGCATCCGCAGCGGGTGCCCGGACACGCCCCGGGGAGCCCGGGCCGCAGCAGGCCCGGCCCCCTCACCCGTCGGCCTGGTGCCGCAGTCCGACAGCTCGGGCGTACTCCGGATTCCCGCCGGTGACCCGGGAGTACGTCTTCGGGTCGGCGGCGGCGATGCGTTCGAGCGCGGCAGCGGCCCGCTCGCCCGGCCGGCGCCCGTAGTCGGGCAGGCGCCAGGTGAGGCGGACCCACTGGCCGGCCTCGTCGCCGACCGGGTCGCGGCCGGCGCCGGGCCCGTACCAGAAGTCCACTTCGACGGTGTCCTCGTACGGGCCGGCCGGGCGGCACCAACTCCGCAGGATGCCCCAGCGGGCCAGCAGGCCGGGCCGCTCCCCGAGCCCGGCCTGGATGAGGCGGGCGGTGGTGCGCGCAGGCCGGCACCAGGTGTCGTCCGCCCGGGCACGGTCGACCTCGGCGTCGTAGGCCGCGGCGTCGAACCGGTGCTCGGGCAGCCTTGGTCCGATGCCGTCCTGATGGGGCCCGTGCCACACGACGTGGTCCCCGTCCCGTCGCACGGTCACGGACAGCGTTCCGCAGCACCCTTCGCCGCACTCCGCCGTCGACAGCGTGACGGTGCGCTCCTCGGGCGTCGCCCGCAGCAGGTCCTGGCCGAGGAGGTGCTCCGGCGACGGGCTGCGGCCCGCGGGGAACAGACGGGGCACCAGCGGGCGGCCGTCCAGCAGGATCCGGGCCTCCACGTGGCCACCGATCTCCGGATCGTGTTCGACCACGTGGATCCGCAGGCCGTTCGGGGTGGTGCGGTCGAGGGGCTCCCGTCGCATGCGCCGGATCCAGTCGGCCCGGTACCGGTCCCGGTGTCGATGGCCGCCGTCCGGCACCGCCGCCCAGGCCGGGGTGCCCAGCAGGCGCTCCAGCCGCTCCAGCAGTTCCTCCCGCAGCCCCGGGGGCCAGTCCAGGAGTACGGACGCACCGCTGGACAGGTCCAGGACGAGCGAGAGCAGGATCGCGTGGTGGTCGAGGGTGGGCGGGAGCCGGTCGGCCCGACGCACCAGCGCCCTGTAAACGGGGATGGCCGGCCCGTAGCCGAGGACCTCGGCGGGGGAGCTGGTCTCCAGCGCCATCCGGGTCAGCAGCCGGCCGCCCTGCGCCAGGACGAACGCATCGACGGACTCGTCCTGCAGCAGGTCGGCGAGGCGGACCGCCACGGCGATGTGGCGGGCCCGGGAGCTGCTCGTGCCGGGCCCCACGGGCAGGTTCAGCAGCCACCGACGGGCTGCCGGGTCCTCACGTGAGGCGAGCGCGTCGATCACCACGCCGTGATCCTGCGGATCCAGCAGGTCCATGAGCCGGATCAGCACCTCGGTGTCGCACCGTAGTGCCGAGAGGGCCGTGACGACGGGCCGGAGGAAGCCCTGCAGCAGGGCCAGTGTGATGAGCTGGGGCACGTCCTCCGGCCCGCCGAGGCGGCCGACCAGGTGGATTCCCGCCCCCAGCGCCGTCGGATCGGATGCCGTACGGACCAGCTGACGGCCCAGTGCGAGGGCTGCGGACTCGTTCGTCAGGGGCAGCCGCGCGAGGGGATGGTGCACGAGGTCCGGGCGCACACCCAGCTGGGGCAACCGCCGGTCCAGCGTTGCCGCTGCCCCGACCGGATCGGGGTCGTCCACAGCGGGACCGAGCAACTGGGCCAGGAGCCGGGTGGCTTCCCTGAAGCGCAGTGCGGAGCGTGGCCGCTCACCGGGTACGGGGTAGCCGTGGGCGGGAGCCTGTCCGTCCGGCTCGATGCCGTGGCGGAACAGGGCGTAGTCGTGGAGGGAGGTCGTCCGGGAGGTGAGCGCCGGGCGCTCTTCGCGGGCGCTCACCGGGTGGGGTGGGACTCGATTCCGTAGGTCATGTCCCGCAGCATGCCGCAGTGATCATCCGGCGTCCACCGAGAAAACGCCCCCCGCGGATACGGCCGTTGACCTGGAGAGCTGCCCCGGTACTCGCCGAAAGCGGTGGCGGCGGGTAGGGCCACACCGTGCCGACCTCCGGCACGTCACCCCAGGCCACGCTGACGATGCACCCGCCGTCGGGCGTGGATTTGCCGCGGCTGCCGGTTGCCCGCACCGTCGGGGTCGATGAATCGGCGTCGGTTGAGGCCGATCTCGGCCAGGTGCCTGCTCACAGTCCTTCGGCCGATCGGCGTGCCGGCCTGGGACAGCTCGAAGGCAATCCTGGCCGCGGACCACTTGTGGGTGCGGCGCAGTTCTTCTGTGAGGCCGAGGATCTCGGACGGTGTCGCGGTGGGCTGGTGGTGAGGTGCGGAGGAGCAGTCCTCAAGCCCGAGTTCGCCGTGTCGCCGGTATCGGTTGACCCACTTCGATGCACATGCCCGGGAGATCCCCATCTCGGCTGCAACGTGGGCGATGGGCCTCGTACGGCATCGCTCGACGAGGCGACGCCGTCCTTCCACCGTGAGGGGTGCATTCTTGTGCGTCACGCAGCGGAACCAGGCGCAGAGGCTCGCGCCGTGACTGGTCTCGCCCGTCGATAGCCTCAGCGACGTCTTGGATGGCGCCGCGAAGAAGGTCACCGTAGGGATCCTGAGGAAGGGCGGGGGTGTGCGTCTTGGCCGCGTTGATGTGCTCGGTGGCGGCTTCGAAGGATCCGAGCCGACGGTAGTTGTCGGCGAGGTTGAGGTGCAGGGAAGGGTAGAAACCAGCGATGTGGAGGCCGGCGTGGTGCTCCTGGACGCGCTGTTCGGTCACGGCGTCGGCGGCGTCCAGGGCCCGGATGTCCCAGGCGAGGGCCTGGGCGGGATCTTCGTGGAGATCTGCCAGGTAGTGGGCAAGCGAGCAGCGGTGCAGCGGGTCACCGGTGACACCGATCGCAGACCACAGGCCCAGCAGTTTCTGGCGGGCGGAGTCACTGTTACCTGCGCGGCCCTCGGCGACGGCGTGGCCTATTGCTTCCATGGTCGGGTCGGGGCTGGCGGGTGCGGTGGTCATGGAGTGTTCCTCATCGTTCTTCTCAGGCGGCGTGGTCGGGCTTGATGGGCATGGCCAGGGTGGTGAGATCGCCGCGGTCGGCGGATCGGATCGCGACGGGCTGGTCGTGTCCCCGTAGGTCGAGCAATACGTCGGGGCCGATCGCCGTGCTCACGGCGGGATAGAGCGTGGTCAGCTCGAACCAGATCCGGAGGGCCTGGCCCGACGCGGTGGCGGGGAGTGGGATATCGGGGTGCCCGTCGTCCGCTGACATGACGCTCACTCCGTGGTCAGCGACATGCAGCCCGATGCGCTCGCCGGGGTGCTCTTCCAGGGTTCGCAGGAGCAGATCCTTCGAGACCGTCGCACGCGTCGTGACCTCGCCCAGTGACGCGAGCATCAGCCGATAGTCGGGAAACTCCTCGGGCAGCAACCGACAGTGCCGGTCCTCGCGGTCGGCCACGCGGAACCAGATCCCGTTCGCGACCACTTCCAGTCGCACCAGCGGGCTGCGGCGGCTCGCCGCGACCGCAGCCCGCAGTTCGTCGCCATTGACCGTGCCGGCCCACATCTGACCAGGTGGTTCAGCCGGTACCAGGGTTCGAGTGGAGAGCCGGTATCGGTCCGTCGCGGTCAGGGTGACTGCCTCATGACCTGCCTCGATGCGCAGACCGGCGAGTGCCGGCATCCAGGGCTCATACGCGGCCGCGGTCAGGACTTGCTCGACCGCATCCGCCAGCACGGGCCCCTTCACCACCGCAATGGGAAGGCTTGGCGCATTGCCGAGCGCAGACTTGATGACAGCAGCCTTCTGCTGCATGGTCGCCGCATCCTCAACAATCCTGGCGACATGCTCATCGAGGAGCCGGGAAGCCTCGCCGGTCCTGGAACCAAGTACAGCCTCGACGGCAGCCAGGGGCATGTCGAGCTCGCGAAGCCGACGCACCGCGGTCGCCCGAGCCACCTGGTCAGTGCTGTAGTAGCGGTAGCCCGAGACCGGGTACGACCTCGGCAGGGGGCAGCAGCCCGGAGTCGGCATAGAACCGCAACGCGCTGGAGGTCAGACCGCTGCGTTGGGCGAAGGCCCCGATCGGCATCAGCTCATCATTTGGCACCGCGCCATCATCAAGCTTCAACCAACTCGAAGGTCAACACCGACGAGCAGCGACAACAACCTCATGGCCAGCAACACCCAGAGGTCGAAGCTGAGGCGCTTCGCGAGGCGGCTGGCGGCGCACGAGGCCAGGCCGGACCCCTGATCGGCCTGGCGATCAAGACCATCACCGGGACAGACGCCTGAGCCTGGCGAACACAACAACTACGGGAGCCCGCATCATGAGCGAGATCACTGAGACCGTCCCCGCCGTCTTACGCGGCTGGTCGGTGAGCTGGCCGGAGTACAAGCCGGCGGACGTCACGCCGGCCGAGCTGCGGCCCGAGGCCTTGGCCCGCCAGGTGCCCGGCTGGCGCCGAGGCCGCCGCGACGCCAGCGACGTACTGGACTGGGAGCAGCGCCGGTCCGTCGCGCTCGTGCCGTTCCAGCTCGACGCGCAGGGCTGGCCCCTGCACCCGCAGGGCCGGACCGGCCGCACCGGCAGGAACTTGGGGAAGTGGGGTGAGAACGCCGCCGCCGACCCCATCGTGGTCGCGGGCACCGGACGGGACCGCCGGCTCCTGCTGATCACCCGGGACGACATCCTCGAAGAGGCCATCCCCGGGGGGATGGTCGGCCCGGGCGAGACCGCCCCGCAGGCTCTGGTGCGGGAGCTGCGCGAGGAGACGGGCGTGGACCTGGCCGACCACCGCCCCGTGATCCTCGGCAAGGGCATCGTGGACGACTGGCGCAACACCGACCGCGCGTGGGGACTTAGCTTCCTCGGCCGCGCTCACAGCCACGCCGCGCCCGGCCCGCGATCGAAGTGATGGATCGTCAGAGGTGGTTCACCGTAGCTGCGCTATCCGCCCAGAGCCAGTTCACGGGTGAGTACTGCTTCTTCAGCGCGGTGCGCTCGCGCCCGTAACCCTTCAGCGCGGTCTCCACCGCCGCTGCCAGGTCGTCCAGCTCCTGTGGCACTGGCACGCTCAGCAGCAGGTGCTGCTTGCGGTGTGCGAGGAGCAGCTCCCCTGCGGGTGTGCACTCCAGCAGGGTGAAGTGGACGAGGGCCTTGAAGGGCTTCTCCGAAGTGGGCATCCGGACGCGCAGCGCCCCGTCGGCGCTCCACGCGTACAGGCCGTAGCGGTTGAGGTGGAAGGCACGGGCGCGGTGCGGGTCGGCGACCACGGTGAAGTCGAAGCCGGTGAACGGGCTGTCCTCGCGCAGGTGCAGGCCTCCAAGCCGGCCCTGCAACACCCCGCGGTCGTCGACGAGGGCGAAGCTGAACTCCTGCCCCCGGTTGGTCGAACGGTAGGTCTTCCCGAACACCGGGACGACGAACAGGCCGTCGCCGAGCGCGGCCGGGCGGGTCATCTTGGAATCGAGGTACCCGTAGAGACTGCCGCTGGTTCCGGTGAGCTCCGAGAGGGCCTCGGTCAACGAGGGCAAGGGCCGGTTGCCGCGCACCACCGGCTCGTCGGCGTAGCGCACATGAGCGAAGGAGCCGGTGTCGCTCTGGCGGTCGGTACGAGCGTCCAGGGTCGCGATGGCGCGGAGTACGGGCTTGCGACCCGGGCCGAGGGCCGTGCCGGGTTCGGAGACGGCGACGATGTTGGGGTGGGCGCCGGCCCAGTTGCTGAGCCCGTACTCGGAGGTCATGCACAGCAGGCGGCCCGCAGGGGTGACGGCGATCGACGCGGCAAACGGGTCCTCCCCGGGTCCGGGCTGCGACTCCAGGCCCCAGGGCATCGGCCAGGAGACGAGGACCTCGTCCAGGTCCGGGGAGAGGACGTGTGTGTTGCCGGGCCTGGAGCTGACGGCGACAGCGCCGTTCGGGAGGACGGCCAGAGTCGCGCCGTCGCCCCGCGGTATGGCCGAGGGGCCGCCGCCCGGAACCGGCTGTCCGAACACGGCGGTGGCGGTGGGCGTTCCGTCAGAGCCGTGGCGGGTGATCAGCTGGTAGTCGAAGTTCTGCTCGCCAGGATCGGCCGCGCCGGTCGCCTGCGGACGGTAGCGGCGCAGGCCGGACAGCGCGTAGGTGTCGCCAGCGGCGGTCGCCACCGCGTGATCGACCCTGAGCCCCCATCCGCCGACTTCGGGGTCGAGACGGTGGAGGTCCAGAAGGGACGCGGGTGCGGTGATCGGCAGCAGTGTCATACCGGCATCCTCTCCCCTGCCGCTGACATCACACTCAGTGAGCCCTCCACGGAAGGTGTGATGTCGCAGAAGACGCAGTTGGTGGGCATCGGACTCCTGGCTTCGTGCATGCGAATGGGCAGCGTTTTGACGCTGGTTCGGGAGGCAGGATGTCCTTGAGGCCGGGGCCGATTGTTCACAGGTTTCGGAGGCAGGCGGCCTTCGGCTGGCGGCTGGGTCTGACAGGGAGCCTGGTTCGCCGGGCCGTTCATGTACGGAAGTGTCGTGCCTATCACGGCTGGCCCGGGCTGATCCTCAGAGACGGCCTGCTCCCGGTCGGGGCCGGGCCGATATCGCGTGGCGGCCGCGCCCCCCGGTCGGGCAGGGTACCCGTTGATGAGCGATAACGACGTGATGCCCTATGCCCGCTTCGATTCGGTCGAGGGCCTGCTGCAACGGGGACGTGGCCTGGGCCCCGTACGCGCGCTGCGGAATCCCCTGGAGGCCGCGCCCTTCGTCTACGACGGGATCCGGCGGGACTGGCGGTGGGACGGCTTCGACGACCGCGCCTGCTACCTCGCCGGGCTGGTCCGGGACCTGGGAATGTCGCCGGCGCCGGTTGTGGAACTGCTGGCCGGGGACGAGGGTCAGTGCAGGCGGGCTGCCGAGGTGCTGGAACTGCTCGCCCTCGATGATTGCGACGAGGCGCGCGAGGCCCTGCGCAGCCACGTCCGGGAGGGCGCGCACTGGGTCTCCGTGCTGGAGTCCGTCTCACGCATCTGGCCCCTGGAGTGGTGGGAGGACCTGGGTGAAGCCGCGCGGGCGAGGATCAGAGGTGAGCCGGAGCCGCCGTGGTTCACCGAGCCGTGGACCCGCTTCGGGATCGAGGTCCAGCGACCCGATCCGGGCCCGACCCCTAACGATCTGACCGGCCTTACGGACGACGAGCTGCTCGACCTGCTGGCCGAGGCCGGCAGCAGGGTCGACGCCCTGCGCGAGCTGTCCCGCCGGGATCCGGTGGAGGGCCTGATCCCGCTCGTGCCCTCCCTCGTCACCCCGGACGGCCGCCATCCCCTTCCCCGGCTCAGGCAGGCTGTCGACCGCCTCGGCGCCCTGGCCGTTCCGGCCGCGCGCCGGTGGGTGGGCGACGAGCGGGAGTGGCTGGCCCGGCTCGGCTCTGACGTCCTCGCCGATCATCTCGGCTCCGAGGTGATCCCGGTGCTCGTGGCCGAACTCGCCGGCCAGTGGCGGAACCGCGCGTGGTGTGGCCCCGACGCCACGGCGAGGCGGCTGGCCCGCTTCGGGCCGGCGGCCGCCGGGGCGGTGGCGGACCTGCGCAGGTTCTGGCTGCGCACCCCGCACTCCTACGAGCGGGCCGCCTACCTGGAGGCACTGGCCGCCATCGACCCTGGCGGGCTGGACTACGCCCACACCGAGTCCCTCTGGGACTGCGAGGAACGGGCCCGGCTCCTGGGCATAGCCCACGCGCCGGACCACCCCGAAACCCTGGAGCGGATCACGGCGCTGCGCAACGACCCGATGGAGACCCCTGACGTACGGGCAGGCGCCGAAGCACGGCTGGCCGCCATGACCACCACGTGGTTGCCCTGACCCGATCCGGACAGTCAAGGGCCGGCGGTGCCTCCCGTTCTCGTGAACATCGACCACGGACCGATTCAGACGCCTTCCGAGACGGTGAACAACAGCCTTCACTACTCGTGAACAAAGCCAGTCTCCCTTGAACGAGTCCAGACCCTGCTGGCTCTGTTCACGGGAACGGGTTGGTCACCCCCGGACACCTCCTCGTCCTGCCGTACGAACATGTCACCGACGCCGGTGCCGTCCCGCTGCTCAGCGCCCTCACCATGGCCGCCGCCTCCGAACTCGTCGCCGAGCCGCCCAGCGCCAGCGTCTCCACCTCGCAGGGCCGGCCAGCCACACAGTCGATCAGCCATCTGCACCTGTATGTACTGCCCCGGCGTGCTGACGACGGCCTGGTGCTGCCCTGGAGTCCGCCTCTCGGTGCCCATGCCGACAAGGTGTGAGGCCGGCGCCGGTCCCGCACGCAGCGCAGCAGGGCTTCGGCCACGGCGGACGCGAAGACGGGACCCGGCGGGCGACCGGGGGCACCTGAGGGAGCATCGGCCGCGCCCAGCCTGCAAGAGAAGAGCCCCGGACCAGGAGTCCGGGGCTCTGCTGCGGCCGGCTGTTCGGCACCTGCGGGGGAGTCAGTCCGCCTCGACGTAGGCGACCAGGATCAACGTGCCCAAGGCGGTCGGCACGTACACGATCCGAACGCCGTCCTCGCGGTGCTCACGGATCGAACCGTGCTTCGAGGGGACGCCGCTCTCCGGATTCCTGGAGATGGCCACCAGAGCGGGGTCCAGCCGGAGGCGCTCGGCCTCCGTCATCCGCTCGATCTGCTCCTGCGCCAGTCGTAGAAGACGATGCGCGCGGGCCGAGCAGGTGATCAGTGGCCGTAGCCCGCACCCTCGGTGTGGTGGTCGCCGCCGCCCGACGCGTTGACGCAGGTGTTGCCGAACGCCGGGTTCAGCAGGCCGATGACGTTCACGGTGTTGCCGCAGACGTTGACCGGGACGTGCACCGGAACCTGGAGCAGGTTGCCCGACAGGACACCGGGGGAGCCGACCGCCGCACCGTGCGCTCCGGCATCGGCGACAGCCAGGCCCGCACCGGCGACCACGGCGCTACCGGTGACAGCGGTGATGGCGAATGCCTTCGCGATACGCGACATCAAGATCTCCTCGTGAGATGTGGGGCGCCACAGAATCCGTGGCATTTGACATGGCATACAACGCAGAGAGGGCCGCGGGGTCACGGCCCTGCGCCTACCCGGTGACCGGAAAACCGACGGAGGCGAAGGAGGGCCGCACCTGAGTGACCTCCCCGGCGCGCAACGTCCCCACGACCCGGCCCGTGCAGCGGGGGCCCTGGTGGAGGGTCGCCGTCCCCCGGGTCGCGTTGGTGACCGCACGGCCGCCGCCGCCCTCCGCGGCCACGCAGCCGCGCGGCGCGGGGAGCCCGTGGACCCGGTCGTCCTGGCCGACGTACTGGAAATCCGGCCCCGCTGCGTGGGCCGGACCGGTGACGCACGAGATGCCCGCCAGCAGGAGGACGGGCAGAGTGTGGTGGATACGCAGGATTCGCATGCCCGTCCAACGGGGACGGTTACCGGCCCGGTCACGCCTTGTCACCCGTTCGACGGCTGTGCGACCGTGCGGGACCGGCACCAGCAGGAGGACGGCATGAGCACAGAGGGAGTCGCCGGCGGGGGAGGCCGGCCGCGGGCCAGGACCGGGGCCGGCGAGGTCGAGGGCCGTACCGGCGCCGACGGGATATCCGTCTTCCTGGGCATCCCGTACGCGGCCCCGCCCGTCGGCGCCCTCCGCTTCGCGCCGCCCGCGCCACCGGCCGCCTGGGACGGCGTGCGCGAGGCCGTGGCCTTCGGCCCGACCGCGCCTAAGGTGCCCTACCCGCCCGCGTTCGCGGCCCTGCTGACCGACCCGGTCATCCCCGGCGACGGCTGCCTGAACGTGAACGTGTGGACCCCGGACCCGACCCCCGGGGCCGGGCTGCCGGTCATGGTGTGGATCCACGGCGGGGCGCACACCCGCGGCTCCTCGGCCGTGCCCGTCTACGACGGCGCCGCCTTCGCCCGCGACGGCGTGGTGCTCGTCTCCTTCAACTTCCGCCTCGGCGTCCTCGGGTACGGGCTCTTTCCCGACGCACCCGCCAACCGCGGCATGCTGGACCAGATCGCCGCCCTCGAATGGGTCCGCGACAACGTCGGGGCCTTCGGCGGAGACCCCGCCCGCGTCACCCTCTTCGGTGAATCCGCCGGGGCCATCAGCATCGGCGCCCTCCTGGCCGCCCCGCGCGCGGCCGGACTCTTCCACCGTGCGGCCCTGCAGAGCGGCGCCCCCGAGGCCCTGCCGCGCGCCAGGGTGCGTGCCATCGTCCGGCGGATGGCCTCGCTGCTGAAGGTCGAAGCCACCGCCGGCGCCTTCACCACCACCTCCCTGCCCGACCTGCTGGCCGCCCAGGCGGCCGTCCTGCGCAGATCGGGCCCCCTCCTCGGCGGCCCCGCCTTCGGCCTGGTCCTCGACCCGGACAGCCTGCCCGTCGACCCGCTCGACGCCCTGACCGCCGACACGGACCCGGCCTCCGACGAGATCCCGCTGCTGTTCGGATGGACCACCGAGGAGTACCGCCTCTGGCTCGCCCCGACCGGCGGGATGCGGCTCCTGGACCGGATGGGACCGGTGGCCGTGGCGCTGGCCCGCGCCCGCACCGGCAAGGACCGGGCCGCCGTCCAGGAGCTGCGCGACGCCCTGCCCGGGGCCGGTCCGGCCGAGCTCGCCGGGCAGCTCTTCACCGACCGGCTGCTGCGCGATCCGCTGCGCAGGCTCGCGGCGGCCCGGCGGACGGCGCCGAGCTTCCTGTACGAGTTCGCCTGGTGCTCGGGCGTTCCGGAGCTCGGCGCCTGCCACGCCCTGGAGCTGGGCTTCGTGTTCGACACGCTGTCCGTGCCCGAGGCCGCCTCGCTGGCCGGGCCGGCCGCCCCCCAGGCGCTGGCCGACGAGATGCACGCTGCGTGGGTGCGGTTCGCCACGACGGGCTCCCCGGGCTGGGCGCCCTGGAACGGCGACGGCCCGCCGAAGGTGTTCGGCGGGCCGGATCACGAGCGGACGGAGGCGCCGGCGGCTACTCGACCGGTCCTTCCATGACCTTGCTGATGTACTGGATCGGGCCCTCGCCCATGTTCGGGACGTAGGTCTTGGCGTTGTGCTGGCCGCCCGGGATCACCCGCAGGCTGGTGTGCACGGGCCCCTTGTTGCCGAAGGTGGCGACGAACTTCTGCACGTCGGGCAGGGTCTTCTTGTTGCTCTCGTTGTCGCCGACCTGGAAGGCGATGTAGACGTCCGGGCCCTTGGTGTCGATCAGCTGCTTGGCCAGCAGCTCCGGGTTGTTCTCGGCCTTCTCCTTGTCGTGGCCCTTCCACAGGGAGGAGTCCGGGACGATGTCCGGGCCGGAGGCGATCACGGCCTTGAACTTGTCCGGGTGCTTCAGCACGGCCTTCATACCGGCGAACCCGCCGGTGGAGGAGCCCATGAACGCCCAGCCGTCACGGGACTTCACCGTGCGGAAGTTGGCCTTCATCAGGTCCGGGACGTCCTCGGTCAGCCAGGTTCCCATCTTCGGCTGACCGGGGATGTCCGAGCCGTCCCAGTAGACGCCCTTGTCGTCCGGTCCGGGGTTGAGCACCGGCATGGCCAGCAGGAAGGGCTTGCTCTTCCCCTCCGCGTACCACTTGCTGATGCTGGTCTGGAGGCCGAGGTCGGTGCCCATCCAGTAGTTGCTCGGGTAGCCCGCGCCGCCCGGCAGGGCGATCATGACCGGGAAGCCGCTCTTGGCGAACTTCGGGTCGTTGTACTCCTTGGGGGCCCAGACCCAGACCTTGCCCTTGAAGCCGGACTTCTTGCCGTCCAGGGTGGTCACGGCCACGTGCGTGCCGTCGGGCAGCGTCATGGAGTTCTTGAACTCGGCGGCCGGCCCCGTCGGCATCAGCATCTTGGAGTTCGCCGGCTGCTGGGCGGCCCCCGGGCCGCCCTGACCGGAGCCCTTGCCGCCGTTCTGCCCGAAGGACACCGAGGAGCCCTTGTCGGTGAACGGGGGTATCTCGTAGTAGGCCATGACGCCGGCGGCTATGCCCGCGAGCGCCAGGACGGAGACGCCGGCGATCAGCCGGCGGCGGCCCCTGCGGCGCGGCCGCTCGGGCTCCTGCTGCTCCCAGTGTCCCTGCGGAGGCTGCCCCTGCTGCTGGGGGTGCCCGCCGTACTGCTCGCCGTACGGGGACGGTCCGTGCGGCTGCCCGTACGGACGGCCGTCCTGGTCGCCGTAGGGCGGCTGCGGGGTGTGCCCCTCCGGCCTGTAAGGCTGGTGCTGCTGCCCCTCGGGTGCGTACGACATGTGCGGTGGCTCTCCGGCTGGTGCTGCCCCCAGAGGGGCGGGTGGTCCGACGACTCGGTTCTTCCGTTCGGAAGATGAACGAAAGTACGTCCGGGTTCCGCACTTTCCCTTCTCTTGGGGTTCCCTAGGGCAGCCCATTGCCCGGTGGCGGCGCGGGTCCGGGAATCGCCGGTCCGGCGCCCCTCGTGCCTGGCCACCGCACATGCCGCTGGGTAGGGTGCCCCCGCCCCGCTCCCGGACCGCCCACCTCGCCCGGAGGCAGCCGATGACCCTGCAGCGCCGGATCCTGATCCTCGCCGTCACCCTCGCCGCGCTCACGGCCGTGGGCCTGCTCGCCGTCCTGCGGGCCTCCTCCGCGGCCGGAGAGAAGGACCGGGTCCGCGCCGACGGCCCGCGGACCGCCCGGGGCGACGTCTCGCTCGCCCCGGACGCCGGGGGCCGGCGGATCGTCTTCCGGAACATGGCCTGGGGCCCGCACCGGGACGAGCTCGCCGCCGTCCCGGCCGACGCGCCGGGGCGGGCGCGCACCGCGGCCGGGGTGAGCTGCCTGCGCTTCCACGCGGCCGGCGGCACCGGGATCTGTCTCCAGACCGACAGGAGCGGGGTCCAGGACGGCTACCGGGCCGTCGTCCTCGACGCGCACCTGAAGGAGGTCGCGGCCCGTCCGCTGGCGGGGATCCCCACCCGGGCCCGGGTGTCGCCCGGCGGCCACCTGGCCGCCTGGACGGTCTTCGTCGGCGGGGATTCGTACGCGGGGGCGAACTTCTCGACCCGGACCTCGGTGCTCGACCTGCGCACCGGCAGGTTCGACGCCTCGCTGGAGGACTTCACGGTCCACAAGGACGGCAGGCCGTACCGCAGCGCCGACGTGAACTTCTGGGGGGTCACCTTCGCCGCCGACGAGCGGACCTTCTACGCGAGCATGGCCACCGGCGGCCGGACCCACCTGGTCCGCGGCGACCTGGCCGGGCGCACCGTGACCACCCTGCGCGAGAACGTCGAGTGCCCGTCCCTGTCGCCCGACGGGGCCCGGGTGGTGTTCAAGAAGCGGGTGGCGGGTCTGCCGGCCGAGGCGCCCTGGCGGCTGCACGTCCTCGACCTGGCCTCCGGCACGGAGACCCCGCTCGCCGAGGAGCGCAGCGTCGACGACCAGGTGGTGTGGACGGACCGCGGGACGGTCGTCTACTCCCTGCCCGGGGACTTCGGCGCCGACCTGTACGCCGTGCCGGCCGACGGGAGCGGAGCCCCCGTCCGGCTCATGGACTCGGCCCTCGCCCCGGCCTTCCTCGGATGAGGGGGCCGGGACGAGGGCCGGGGCAGGACCGTTTTTCCGTTCTTCCGACTCCCCAGGGGGCTGGACGCCCCCTACGCCGGGATCAGGGTCTTGCGGCGGCGCTTGCGCTGAGCCCCCGCCGAAAGCCTCAGCTCGATGATCGACCGTACGGCCGGCCACTCCTCGTCGAGGATCGAGTAGAAGGCGGTGCTGCGGACGGCGCCGTCCAGCCCCCGCGAATGGGCCCGGCGGACCCCCTCGCAGGTGAAGCCGAGACGTTCCATCGCGGCCCGGGACCGGCCGTTGCGCGCGTCGGCGCGCAACGAGATGCGCCGGACACCCCAGGTCTCGAAGGCGTGGCGGAGCATGAGCAGCTTCGCCTCGGTGTTGATGCCGGTGCCCTGGGCGGTCGGGGACAGCCAGGTATTGCCGATCTCGGCGGCATCGGGGATCGCCGTCGCCGGATCGCCGAACGGGACGCCGGGCACGGCGGGCCACACCAGCGGCCCCTGCCAGTAGTCGAGTTCCAGGAACCGGGTCGAACCGACCACCCGCCCGTCAGTGGCTCTGACGATGGCGAACGGGAGCGATCGACCCGCAGCCTGATCGGCGAGGGCGCGGTCGATGTACTCGTGTGACGCCTGCACCCCGTGGGGTACGGGGGTGAAGGCGTAAGTCGTACGATCCTCGGCACCGGCCACGGCCAGGGCCTCGGTGTGGTGGGGTGCGAGGGGCTCGAGCCGCACGGTGCGGCCCGCGAGGTGTACGGGTACGGGCACGGAGCCTTCGGTCCTTCTGGGCGGTGGGGTGGTTGCACAGTCTGCGTCCATGACGTCGCCCCCCGTGCAAAACACGAGTGAAAGGCGACCGGCTGTCAGGTGAACGCGAGTGGCTCAATGTAGCCCCTCGAAGTCCTTCCATGAAGCCCCAATTTGGCAATGGTGTGATGCCGGTTTTCGCCGACTTGGATCCCCGCGGCGGAGCGCCCGTAATCCAGATCCCCGGACATCCCTTCCCCTGCACCGCGGGGGCCCCCCCGGACGGCCGCCCGCACGGCCTCCGTAGGCCTTCCGATCACTCCTGACCTGCGACGATGCGGTGAGATCCGCAGCAGGCCCGGGCAGCGTCCCGCCCGTCGGCCCCGCCGGTGATCCACGGCCCTCCCCGCGGGTCCGCGCCTCGAACGCATGGCCGTCGGTGGTGTGTCCACGGGCGGTCGGATCGCGAGCGGGACACGACTGCGCCACTCGGGTCGCCGTAGAGTCGGTGAAAGATCATGTCGAGGAGGGTGCTCATGCTGCGCGGATTTGCGACGATCAACTTCTGGGCCGACGACCTGGAGGCGGCGAAGGCCTGGTACACCGAGGTGCTGGGGATCGCGCCGTACTTCGAGCGGCCCGGGTACGCGGAGTTCCGGATCGGCGACTACCAGCACGAGATCGGCATCGTCGACCGCCGCTACGCCCCGCCGGGTGCCGCTAAGGAGCCGGGGGGCGCGGTGGCCTACTGGGCCGTCGACGACCTCCCGGGAGCCCACCGCAGGCTCCTCGAGCTGGGGGCGGAGGAGTACCAGCCGGTGACCGCGCACGGTGACGGCGGCTTCGTCACGGCGGCGGTCACCGACCCGTTCGGCAACGTGCTGGGGATCATGCGCAACCCGCACTACGTGGAGGTCCTGGAAGGGGCGACCCCGGATCCCGCCTGACCGGGGCCCGCACAGGCTGACGTGAGCACGTCCGGGCCCGGGCCTGAGATCATTCCGGGTATGGACGACGTACTGCGGCGACTGGCCGCCGTGGGGCCCTTCTTCGAGGTCCCGTACGGGCAGGAACCGCCCGGGCCGGGCTTCCGGCCCCTCACCGCCCTGTACGGCGAGCAGCTCGGGCCGTACGTGGCCGAGGTGGGACGCCGGATCGGCAGCGGACCGGGCCGGGTGGCCGCCTCGACCGCACAGTTCGGCATCGCCTCCCGGCTGTGGTCGATCGGGCTCGGGTGCGCGGCCCTGGACGGGCGGGTGCCGGACCTGGCCGCCGACCGGGTGTGGTGGCGACTGCCGGAGGGGGGTTCGCTCCAGCTCTGGCTGCCCGAGCCCGCGGCCCGCCCCGTCGCGGGGCTCGGGGAGTCGGTCCTGGGCAACCTGGCCGTGCTGGAGGCGGGCCTGCGGCAGCGGTACGGGGTCTCCCCGACGGTCCTGCGGGGGAACGCCGCGTCCGGCCTGGTCGGCGCACTGCGGGTGCTGACCGACCGGGTCCCGGGCGGAGCGGCGGTCGAGTCGGTGCGCGCCCTGCTGGCCGAGGACGGCGCGCTCGCGGGCACCGGCACGTTCGTCCAGGAGGTGGGACTCGGCGTGGCCTTCGTACGGCGCAGCTGCTGCCTGTACTACCGCGTCCCCGGCGGTGGCCTGTGCGGCGACTGCGTCCTGCGCACCCGGCGCAGCTGAGCGGACGCGCGGCCCCGTTCGGAGCAGGGCAGGGCGCGGCGCAGCGCCGTGGGCGGGGGTGCGCCGTAGCGTCCCCCGCATGACCGCAAGCACACCGCGCCGGCCCGCCTCCCTCAGCCGTCGTGCCGCCCTGACCGGGCTGGCCGCGGGAGCGGGGGCACTCGCCGTCGGCAGCGCAGCCCGCACCGCGGGGGCCGCCCCCGCACCGTCAGCGCCGTCCGCGACGGCCTCGGATCCGGCGCCTGGCGCGATGCGGCTCTTCCCCGATCCCGGCTTCAACTTCGCGGGCCTGCTCGCGCTCGGCGCCGCCGGCATGCGCGCCTCCGAGGTCGGCGAGGTGCTGACCGCGGTCAACACGATCAACGCGGCCGGTCTCTCCGAGCAGACGTACACCGACACCTTCCGGTCCTGGGGCGACCGGCTGGCCGCGCCCCCGGCGGCCGGGCGGGACGGCCGCGGGACGCCGTCGCAGACCCGCCGCTTCCGCTCGCTGCGCGCGGCCCAGTACTACGCCCAGGCGCTGTTCTACGTGCTCGGCACCGACCGGCCGGCGGACGAGGAGGCGGTCTACCGGGCGGGACGCGACGCCTGGGACACCTTCGCGCGCCTCTGCACGCCCGCCGCCGTCACGGCGACCGTCCCGTGGGGCAGGACCCGTCTCCCGCTCTGGTTCTTCCGCCCGGACGGTCCCGCCGAGCGGCGCCCCACCGTCATCCTCACCAACGGCAGTGACGGGCAGAACGTCGACATGTGGACCTACGGGGTGTCCGCGGCCCTCGACCGGGGCTGGAACGCGCTCGTCTACGACGGCCCCGGCCAGGGGCAGTTGCTGTTCGTGGAGGAGATCCCCTTCACCACCCGCTGGGAGACGGTGGTCCGTCCGATCGTCGACTGGCTGCTCCGGCGCGAGGACGTCGACGGCGACCGCATCGCCCTCACCGGCCTCAGCATGGGCGGCAACCTCGCCCCGCGTGCCGCCGCCTTCGAGCACCGGCTCGCCGCCGTCGCGGCGATGCCCGGCTGCCTCAGCCCCTGGCTGGGCTTCGACGAGGAGCTCCGCGCCATCGTCACGCCCGACAAGGCGGAGACCAACCGGGTGTGGAACGAGGAGGTCGTCCCGGAGCTGACCCCGCAACTGGCGTTCACCGTCAAGAAGCGTTTCGAGATCTTCGACCGGCAGGCGCTGCGCCAGGCGCGCGAGGGCAAGGTCCTCACGGACCTCTGGACACCGGCCCAGGTGGCCATCGGCCTCGACATCACGAAGGTGGTCGGGAGGATCAAGGCCCCGACGCTGGTCCTCGACTACGACTTCGAGCAGTTCTACCCGGGGCAGCCGCGGCAGATGTACGAACTGCTTCGCACGCGGCGGGAGTACGTGTCGCCGCCGGCGTTGTCGTTGACCCGGAGCTTCCAGGTGCCGTTGGCGACCTCGGAGGAGGCGTTGACGGTGTAGACCTGGTTGATGTTGTCGGTGCTGCCGCCGGAGCGGTTGTGGACCGTGTAGACGGAGCCGTCCGGCGCGATCAGGTCGACCTTGAGGTCACCGATGTAGGTGTGGACGACGTTCACGCCGACCTTGAGGGTGGCCGGGGCGTTGCCGGTCACCCCGCTGACGGTGAGCGGGCTCTCCACGGTGGTGTTGTCACCGATGGCGACGTCCGCGGTGTTCTCGAAGAACTTCCCGGGCGGCGGGGTGCTGCCGACCGCCTTGAGGGCGTCGACCTGGCCCTCGCCGAAGAACCCGTTCTTCGCCGTGGTGCCCTTGCAGCGGCTGTCCGACGGGCAGGCGACGTCGTTGGCCTGGGTGGCCAGCTTGTCGCGCAGCTGCGCCGGGGTGATGCCCGGGTTGGTGCTGACCAGCAGCGCCGCCACACCGGCGACGTGCGGCGAGGCCATCGAGGTGCCGCTCATGGAGCCGTACTTGCCGCCCGGCAGGGTGCTGTAGATGCCGGTGGCGTCTCCGCCGGGAGCCGTGACGTCGACGACGTTCAGGCCGTAGTTGGAGTACGAGGCCTTCGCGGTGGTGCCCATCGCCGAGACCGTGACCACGCCCGGGAGCTCGGTCGGGATGTCCAGGCAGGCGTTGGTGATGGTGCGGGTGACCGGCGTCGAGTCGTTGGGGCTCTCGGTGTCGGTCGTCTTGTTGGCCAGGTCGAGGTTGGAGTTGCCGGCCGCCGCGACCTGCAGCGAGCCCTTGCCCTCCGCGTACTCCTGGGCGCGCTTGACGCCCTCGATGATCGCGGCCTGGTCGGCGTTGTCCGGGCAGTTGAACTGCCACGGGTCCGTGTAGTAGCTGTTGTTGGTGACCTTGAAGCCGTGGTCACCGGCCCACATGAAGCCGCAGATGGTGTTCTCGGCGAAGAACAGCGAGGAGTTCGGCTCGGCGATGCGCACCGAGGAGATCTTCACGCCGGGGGCCACGCCGATGACGCCCTTGCCGTTCTTGGCGGCGGCGACCGTACCGGCCACGTGCGTGCCGTGGGTGCCGACGTCGCGCCAGGCGCCCGTACGGGTGTCCGGCTTGCCGTACGCGCAGGACGCCGAGTCCGCGGCGTTGAAGTTCGGGGCCAGGTCCTGGTGCTGGTCGTCCACACCGGTGTCCAGGATGCCGACCTTGACGGACGCGGAACCGGTGGTGACCGCCCAGGCCTGGTCGGCCTTGATCTGGGTCATGTCGGCGCGGACCGGCTCGCCCGAAGGCGTCGTGGACTGCGCCGGGTTGGCGGGCAGCGCCGGGTTGTAGGCGTCCGCCGGCACGTCGGAGGTGCGGGTGGCGCCGACCTGCTGGACCCCGCTGACGCCGCGCATGGTGGCGGCGAAGGAGGCGGACGCGGAGTGGGCGGTGATGACGCCGATCGCGTCGTAGTACTGGAAGACCGTTCCCCCGTTGGCGGTGACCGCGTTGCGGACCGCCGTGGTGTCACCGGGGGCGGTGATCACGAGGTAGGCGCGGGTGCCGGCAACCCAGGTCGCACTCTGGGAAGCAGGGGCCGCGGCCTGCGGCGCCGCCGCGGGAGCGGAGGCCGTGGAGCCGGACGGAGAGACCGGGGCGGTGCCGGCGAGCGCGGCGGGGGCCCCGAAGGCGAGTGCCGCGCCGAGCGTGGCGGCCAGCACGAGGGCACGTCGAGGTCGGCTGGATATGTGGGGTATCAATGCGTCCTCCGTTGACCCGGTGGTCAGGCCGGGTCGTACGAAACAAGTGGTGGACGCAAGATGTCATGCACGCGGCCGGTTACGGAAGTACCTTTTACAGCACGGGGGTTCGTTTATCGGTGGCCCAATACCGACTATGGGTGCAAGTGCGGAGAATGTGGCGGCCGGCCGGGCTGGGCACCGTGGGGGCGAGCCCTGCCCGGCCGGCCCCGTACGGGCGGACCGGCCGGAGGAGGGTGCTAGGCCGGTACGCCGTCCTTGGGGTTGTGCGCCGGGACCGGCACGCCGGCCGTGTCCGCACCGGTGGTCCCAGCGGTGGGCGCGGCCGTGTCCGCTTCGGCCGGCTCCGTCCCGTGTCCGTCGTCGACCAGCGTCTTCTCGTCGAACGGGACGCGTCCCGCGAGGACTTCCGCGGCCCGGTCGCGGTCGAACTCCTTCGTCCACGTCCCGATGAGCACCGTGGCGACCGCGTTGCCCGCGAAGTTCGTCAGGGCCCGGGCCTCGCTCATGAACCGGTCGATGCCCACGATGAGACCGACGCCGTCGACCAGTTCCGGCCGGTGCGACTGGAGGCCGCCGGCGAGGGTGGCCAGGCCCGCGCCGGTCACCCCGGCCGCACCCTTCGAGGCGATGACCATGAACAGGAGCAGCGAGATCTGCTCGCCCAGGGCCAGCGGCGTGCCCATCGCCTCGGCGACGAACAGCGAGGCCATCGTCAGGTAGATCGCGGTCCCGTCCAGGTTGAAGGAGTACCCGGTCGGCACCGTGATGCCGGTGACCGGCCGCGAGACGCCCAGGTGTTCCATCTTCGCGATCAGCCGCGGCAGCGCCGACTCCGACGAGGAGGTCGAGAGGATCAGCAGGAACTCCCGGCCCAGATAGCGCAGCAGGGCGAAGATGCTGACGCCCGTGCAGACGCGCAGCAGGGTGCCCAGCACCAGGAAGACGAAGAGCAGACAGGTGGTGTAGAAGCCGATCATGATGACGGCGAGGGACTTCAGCGCGTCGATGCCGGTCGCCCCGACCACCGCCGCGATCGCCCCGAAGGCACCCACGGGAGCCGCCCACATGATCATCGCGAGGACCCGGAACACCAGCTTCTGCACGTGTCCGATACCCCGCAGCACCGGTTCGCCCGCCGCACCCATGGCCTGCAGCGCGAACCCGCACAGCAGGGCCACCAGCAGCGTCTGGAGCACCTCACCGCCGGTGAAGGCGGAGACCATCGTGGTCGGGATGATCCCCAGCAGGAACTCCGGGGTGCTCTCGGCCCCGCCCGCCTTGGCCTGCGCCTCGCCCGCGCTGCGTGCCGCCTCGGTCAGCTGCAGCCCGCTGCCCGGCTCCAGGAGGTTGCCGACCAGCAGGCCGATGGCCAGCGCCACCGTGGACATGACCATGAAGTAGCCGAGGGCCAGCCCGCCCACGGCGCCCACCTTGGCGGCCTTGCGCACGGAGCCGATGCCCAGCACGATCGTGCAGAAGATCACGGGCGAGATCATCATCTTGATGAGGTTCACGAAGCCCGTGCCCAGCGGTTTGAGCTCCACGGCCACGCCGGGGGCGGCGAACCCGACCCCGATGCCGAGCAGCACCGCGGCGATCACCGCGATGTAGAGATAGTGCGTTCTGTCGCGCTTGGCGGCCACGATGCCTCCTGGTGGTGAAGTCGTCCGGGGAGACCATCACCCAGGGCTGTGACCCCGGTCACCCTTGCGTTCATTGAGTTCACGACCCGGTGCACACTGAGCGCCATGTTCCGCTTCCCCCGTCCGCCGCGCAGCCTCGCCGGCCAGCTCTTCGCCATGCAGGTCCTGCTGGTGGCCGTGGTCGTCGCCGGCTGCGCCGTCTTCGCCTATGCCACCGCCCGGGGCCAGGCCGAGGAGGCCGCCAGGCGCCAGGCCGGCGCGGTGGCGCGGGCCGTGGCCGACTCGCCCTCCGTGCGGGAGGCGGTACGGGGAGCGGCGCGCGGGAGCGATCCGTCGGTCGAGCTCCAGCCCTACGCGCAGAAGGTCCGCGTGGACTCCGGGGTCGACTTCGTGACGATCATGGCTCCGGACGGCAGGCGCTGGACCCATCCCGACCCCCGCCGGATCGGTGAGCCCTTCATGGGCAACACCGCCCCGGCCCTGCGCGGAGAGACCTTCAGCGAGACCTACACCGGCACCCTCGGCCCCTCCATCCGCGTGGTCACCCCGCTGGAGGACGGCGGCCGGATCGTGGGCCTGGTGAGCGCGGGGATCACCGTCCGCGCCATCAGCGACCGGCTCGGCGCGCAGCTCTCGGCCCTCATCTGGGTCGCGGGAGGCGCGCTCGCCCTCGGCGGTGCCGGCACGTACGTCGTCAACGCGCGGCTGCGCCGCCACACTCACGGCATGAACGCGGCCGAGCTCAGCGCGATGTACGACTACCACCAGGCGGCCCTGCACGGCGTGCGCGAGGGGCTGCTCATGCTCGACGGGCAGCGGCGGATCACCCTGATCAACGACGCGGGCCGCGAGCTGCTGGGCCTGCCGGCGGACGTCACCGGCACCGGGGCGGCGGACCTCGGGCTGCCGGCCCCCCTCACCGGCGTACTGCTGGCCGACCGGCCCCGGGTGGACGAGGTGCACCTGACGGCGGACAGGGTGCTCGTGGTCAACAGCTCGCCGGTCGCCGGCGGCGGCCGCCGCGGCACCGTGGTCACCCTGCGCGACCACACGGAACTGCAGGCGCTGACCGGTGAGCTGGACCACGAGCGGGGCTTCACCCAGGCGCTGCGCTCCCAGGCCCACGAGGCGGCCAACCGGCTGCACACCGTGGTCTCCCTCATCGAGCTCGGCCGCGCTCAGGAGGCGGTGGAGTTCGCCACCGCCGAGCTGGAACTGGCCCAGGCCCTCACCGACGAGGTGGTCACCGCCGTGGGCGAGCCGGTACTGGTCGCGCTGCTGCTGGGCAAGGCCGCCCAGGCGCACGAGCGGGGCATCGAACTCGTCGTCACCGCCGACAGCCGCAGTCTCGCCGACCTGGCAGGACTGCCGCCGGCCCGCGATCTCGTCACGGTCCTCGGCAACCTCATAGACAACGCCGTCGACGCGGTGACGGCCGTGCCGGGCGCGCGGATCGCGGTCACCCTGCGCCCCGAGCGCGAGGGGTTGCTGCTGCGGGTCGCCGACAACGGACCCGGACTGCCCGAGGGGGTGGACGTGTTCCGCCGGGGCTGGTCCGGCAAGGGGGAGGGCCGCGGCCTGGGCCTCGCACTCGTCCGGCAGGTCGCACAGCGCTACGGCGGCGCGGTGGCCGCCTCACAGGGACCCGGCGGCGGCGCGGAGTTCACCGTACGGCTGCCCGCGGCGCCCGAGCGGGCGGCGGAGCGGGCCCCGGCCGCAGGAGGCCCGCGATGAGCGGCGCCGAGGTGCGCGTGCTCGTGGTCGAGGACGACCAGGTCGCCGCCGACGCGCACGCGCTCTACGTCGACCGGGTGCCCGGCTTCACCGCCGTCGGCGCCGTCCACTCGCTGGCCGAGGCCACCCGGGTGCTGGAGCGCACCCGGGTCGACCTGCTGCTGCTCGACCTCGGCCTGCCCGACGGGCACGGCCTGCGGTTCGCACGCGGGCTGCGCGCTGCCGGGCATCCGGTCGACGTGATCGTGGTGACGTCCGCCCGGGACCTGGCCGTGGTCCGCGAGAGCGTTTCCCTCGGGGTGGTCCAGTACGTCCTGAAGCCCTTCGCCTTCCCGACCCTGCGCGAACGGCTGCTGCGCTACGCCGAGTTCCGCCAGGCGGCGGGCGAGGCGGCCGGCCAGGACGACGTGGACCGGGCGATGGCCGCCCTGCGCGCCCCCCGCCCGGCCGAGCTCCCCAAGGGGCTGAGCGCGCCGACCCTGGACCGGGTCGCCGCCCTGCTGCGGGCCGCGCCCGAAGGGCTGACCGCGGCGGGGGCGGCCGAAGCGGCCGGCATCTCCCGGATCACCGCCCGCCGTTACCTGGAGCACCTGGTGGACACCGGCCGCGCGGACCGGACCCCCCGGTACGGCCAGGTCGGCCGCCCCGAACTGCACTACCGGTGGCTGGCGGCGGCTGCCGGTTCGGTGTCGAAGGTGTAGAACTTGCGGTGGTCGAGCATGTCCGCCGGGGTCACGTCGTTCCACGGCCGCATGGTGTCGTTCAGGTCCACCACGTTCGTCGTGCCGGCGGCCGGCAGGTACGTGGACTGCGGGTGCTTGGCCTGCCAGTCCGCCCACAGCTTGTCGATGAAGGCGTGGTGCATCCAGAAGACCGGGTCGTTGGGGGAGACCCCGGTGGACATCTGCCCGCCGACCCATACGTGCACCCGGTTGTGCAGGTTGGCCCCGCGCCAGCCCTCCAGGTGGTTGCGGAAGCCGTTGGAGGAGCTGTTCCAGGGGGCCATGTCGTAGACCGGCATGGCCAGTACGGAGTCCACCTCGGCGCGGGTCGGCAGCTGCGCGACGCCCGCTCCGAGCGCGCGCCGCAGGTACGGGCGCCCGTCCACGCGCACGTCGATGTTCCAACGGCCGGTGGAGTAGGCGAAGGGGCCGTCGATGACCTGTCCGTCCCGGGCCCGCCCGCTGCCGCCCAGGAAGTCGGGGGCCCAGAGGGAGGCGCGGGTGGTGCGGTCGACGGTCCAGTCCCAGTAGGGGAGCGCGACGCTCGCGTCGACCTTCTGCAGCGCAGCCTCGAATTCCAGCAGGAAGCGGCGGTGCCACGGCAGGAAGGAGGGGGAGCGGTGGCCGACGCGGTCGCCCGAGTCGGTGTCGCTCATGATGAAGCCGTTGTGGGTGGTGACGAAGCGGTCGTAACTGCCGTTGCGCTTGAGCTCCAGCAGGGCCGAGGTGAAGGCGCGCTTCTCGTCGGCGGTCAGGGTGGCCTGGTTCTTGCGGACGGTCATGCCACACCTCCGAAGGGGACGAGGGGAGCGCCCTGGAGGTCGCGGACGGCGGCACGGGCGAGCAGCTTGGGCTCGGTGAAGGTCTCGTAGTGGTTGATCACGCTGATCCAGCTGCCGTCGGCGTTCTGCATGATGTGGAGTTCTCTGCCGTCTATGCGGACGGTGGGTTGACCGGGTGAGTGGTGGCCGCCGTGGTGGCCTCCTCCGCCCGTGGTGATCTGGATGCGACGGCCCTGGTAGACCTCGTCGACCGTGCCCGGGGGTGTGGGCGCGGCGGGGGTCGCGGCGGCGCTTGTGGCGACGCTCGTTGCTGCGGCGGTCAGGCCGAGGACGGTGAGTGCACCGGCAGTTGTCCCCAGAGCCTGACGGCGGGTGATCTTGTTCATGCCCGAAGAGGTATCAGCGCTCGCACGGGGCTTGACCGGTATCCGGACATCAGCGGATAAGTTGCCGGTAGAACAAGTTGGATGATCTTCCCGTTCGGGCCGGCTCCTGAGGTCCGAACGGGAAGATCTGCGGGTTTGAGTCTACTGGGCCGTAATTTCTTCTGGCGGGCGGGGGTCGTATGAACAGTGTCACACTGCAGAGTCGGCCGGAAGCAGAACGTCAGCTCGGCGGCCAGGTGGACGGGGTCCGACCCTGTGGGACGTCTTTGATGAACACGAGCCCGTCGGTCACCGCCAAGTGGGCCGGCTCGAACGGGAAGTAGCCGAACCAGGCGGACGCGCGGGGTGCGGTGAACGAGTCGGTGAGCGCGGCGCCGAGGCCCAGGGAGTCGACGACGCAGAGGTCGTCCGCAAGCGCGTACAGCAGTCCTTCCAGCGTGCCCGGCTGCGGGGCTTCGACACCCCGGTGCCGGATCGTGCCCAGGGTCGTGGCGAAGAAGGCGTACTCCTCGCCGAGGCGGGCGCTCGCGATCGACCCGGCGCTCCACCACTCCAGCGGCAGGCCGCCCATCCGCATCGAGCTCCTCGCCCGCTGGAGGTGGCTGTTGTGGGCGTGGACCAGGGTGGGGCCGCGTTCGGCGAGGGCGAGGAGGTTCTCGGCCATCATCAGGTCCCGCTGGCCGAGCAGCCGGGCCATGCGGCCGGGCGAGGCGTCGGCCATCCAGAAGTGGTAGCGCAGCAGACCGGTGGCGGTCCGCCCGTGCAGGCGGGCCAGCTCCCACTCCTCCCGCGAGGTCGCCGCGATCAGGTGCGGCGTCCGCGCGTCGAGCAGCGCCACGAGGTCGTCGGCGAGCAGCCGCAGTTCCCCGGCCTCGGCGGACCGGCCCGTCGAGGCGGACGGGTCCGTCATCGCGGCCGGTTCGCTCCACCGGTCGTCGGCGCCGAGCAGGCCGTCGAGGGCGTGCGCGGTGCAGGGGAGCAGGTCGTCGTCGACGTGGGGTGCGAGGTAGGCGTGGAGTGCAGTGAGGGCCTGCCGGGGGCTCGCGGCTCCGGTCATCTCCAGCGGGCCGTCGACCCCGGCGAAGCGGAGCCGGTCGGCCGCGGGCCGGCCCTCGTTGTACGCCCGCATCCAGCGCACGAGTTCACGGTTGGCCTCGGACGCGCCGAAGCCGTGGCTGAACCCGTGCTCCATGACCTCGTCGAGGCTGCCGCGGCCGGAGGTGACGTGGGCGTCGACGAGCAGCCCCATCAGGCAGTCGCTCTCGATCGCGATCGTCCGGTAGCCCTCCTCCTCGACGAGTTGCCGGAAGAGTTCGTTGCGCACGTCGAGCAGCGCGTCCTCGCCGTGGGTGGGTTCCCCCAGTGCGAGCACCCGCGGCCGGGCCGGGAGCAGGCCCATGACGGCGGCGGCCTCGACGGCATGGACGGCGTTCGTGATGTCAGTAGCCATGCCTTCAACGCTATCGTTGAAGCCCCGGTTGAAACTTTCGCGCGATATCGTGGGGTGGATGGGGCAAAACCTTAAAACCGGTAAGCGGCTGAGGCCGGTCGACCTGGCGCGCGGGCACGGCCTGTCCACCCAAGCCGTCAGGAACTACGAGGAGGCGGGCATCCTGCCGCCCGCCGACCGCACACCCCACGGCCACCGCACCTACACCCCGCTCCACGCGCACGCGCTGGACGCCTTCCTCGCCCTTGTGCCCGGCCACGGCCACCGGACGGCGGCGTCGATCATGCGGGCGGTGAACGAGGGTGCGGCCGAGGAGGCGTTCCGCCTCATCGACGAGAGCCACGCGCAGCTGCTCGAGGACCGGCGGACCCTCCGGGCCGTGGAGGACGCCCTCCGTGACCTGGCGCCCGTCCGGCAGACGCCCGCCTTCGCGTCCGCCCCCGGCGACCTGTTCATCGGGCCCCTCGCGGACCGGCTGGGAATCCGTCCCGCGACCCTGCGGGGGTGGGAACGGGCCGGACTCGTCCACCCGCGCCGCGACCCGGTGACCGGCTACCGCGTCTACGACGGGGCGGCTGCACGGGACGCGCACCTGACCCATCAGCTCAGGCGGGGCGGCTACCTGCTGGAACAGATCGCCCCGCTGCTCACGGAGGTCCGCGCCGCCGGCGGACTGGAACCCCTGGAGGCGGCCCTGCACACCTGGCGCGACCGCCTGTCCTCCCGCGGCCGCGCCCTGCTCACCGGCGCGGCCGGGCTGGAGGCGTACCTTCACGCCCGCAGGTGACGGCCCGGCGGCCGTCGCGCACCGCGCGAACTTTCCCAAAAAACTTCTGCAAAGATACTTTTGGAGAGCGTGCGGGCCGCCCTACCCTCCCCCTCATGTCCAGCGAAGATCAAAAGCGCGTACTCGATCCCGAACAGGACGCGGCGGCGCTCAAGGCCCTCACCCACCCCCTGCGCATCAGGCTGCTCGGGATGCTCCGGCAGGACGGCCCCGCAACCGCCAGCGAACTGGCGGTCAGGACGGGGGAGTCGTCCGCCTCCACCAGCTACCACCTGAGGGTCCTGGCGAAGTACGCGTTCGTCGCCGAGGCCGAGCACCGCGACGGGCGGGAGCGCCGCTGGCGGGCGGTGCACGCCCTGACCTCCTGGAGCAACCGGGCCATGGAGGCCACACCGGGCAGCCGCGCGTACGTCACCCTCTCCCGCAGGGTGCAGATCCAGCACCTGGAGGAGTCACTCGTCCGGCACGAGGCCGACATGGCCGACGGCCGGCTCGGCCGGGAATGGGTGGAGCCCTCCGGGATCAGCGACCGGATGCCCCGGCTCACCCCCGAGTCCCTCACCGAACTGTGGGAATCCTTCAGCGGGCGCCTGCGGGAACTGGCCGCGCGTGACGCGGGCGACCCGCGCGCGGTGCAGGTCGTAGTCCTCACCGCCGGCCTGCCGCTGGCGCTGCGCGAGACCGGGTCCGCCCCGGGCGGAGCCGCGGGGGATGCCGGGTCCGCCCCGGGCGGAGCCGCGGGGGATGCCGGGTCCGCCCCGGGCGGAGTCGCCGGGGACGCCTCGTGACCACGATGCCGGCCCCGTCCGCCGCACGCCGACGCTACGTCACCGTCTGCGTCCTGTTCTGGCTGCCGCTGGGGCTGACGATCGCCCCCCTGATCCTGCTGCTCACCGAGCGAGGCCTGACGCCGGCGGCCGTCGCCGGCTGCTTCGCCGCCCACTCCCTCACCGTCGTCGCGCTGGAACTGCCCACCGGAGGGCTGTCCGACGCCCTCGGGCGACGCGGCGTCCTGGCGGCCGCCGGCGTCGCCAATCTGGCCGCCCTCACCCTCGTGGGCCTGGGTACCGCCCCCTGGCAGCTCGGACTCGGCATGGTGCTGATGGGGGCGGGCCGCGCCCTGTCCAGCGGGCCGGCCGAGGCCTGGTACGTCGACACCGTGCAGGCGTCGGCCGGTCCCGGCGCCGAACTGCGCACCGGCCTGGCCCGCGGCTCCTCCGCGAAGTCCGCCGCGCTCGCCAGCGGCACCCTGCTGGGCGGCGCCCTGCCCTGGCTGCTCGGACTCGGGCCGGACCTCGGCGCCCGGCTGAGCGCGGCGACCTCCGGGCTGGTGCTGCCCCTCGCCGTCCCGCTGCTGCTGGGCGCGGCGGTCGAAATCGTCTTCGTCGCCCACGCCCTGGCCGCCCTGACCGAGCCGGCCCGGCCGCCGACCACCCTGCGCCGGGTGCTCCGGGGCATCCCGGCCACCGTGTCGGGCGGGCTGCGCCTCGGCGGGCGCGACCAGCTGGTCCGGCGGGTCCTCCTCGGCGCGGCGGGCGCCGGCAGCGCGCTGTCCGTGGTCGAACTGCTCACACCCGGCCGTACGGCGGCCCTGACGGGTGCTCCGGAGTCCGGCGCGGTGCTCTTCGCCCTGCTCGCCTGTGCCGGCTTCGCGTGTTCCGCCGTCGGCAGCCATCTCGCGCCCCGAACCGCCGCGTTGGCCGGCAGCGGGGAGCGCGCCGTCCTGGTGAGCCTCTGCGCCGGAGCGGGCGGCCTGTTCCTGCTGGCCGCCACCGCGGCGTCCACCGGGGCGGGCCCGGCGGTCCTCGCGGCCGCCGGCTTCGGGCTGGTCTACCTCGGCCTCGGTGCGGCGGGCCCGAACGAGGGCGAGCTGCTGCACCGCCGTGTCGAAGGATCGGGGCGGGCCACGGCCCTGTCCGTGCAGTCCCTCGCCCTGCAACTGTCGGCAGCCCTCACCGGTGCGATCGCGGGCCTCCTCCCGCCGGGCCCGCTGCCCTGGCTGCTCGGAGGGAGTGCCCTGCTGGCGGCGGCCCTGCTGTGGTCGGGCCGCGGCGGTCGGCGGCACCCGGCGGCTCCGCCCGCCGACGACCTGCGGGCCGCACCCCGCGCCGATGTCCATTCTGTCGATAGATAAGGCACTTCGTCACTTATAGTCCCGCTATGGCTCTGCATGAGACGAAGGACGTATCCCGCCAGGACGCCGATACGGACGTGTTCGCGTCCACGTTGAGCGGCCAGATCCTCCCCAAGTACCGGATTCCGGAGGACCACTCGCCCACCGAGGTCGTCTACGAGCTCCTCCGCAACGAGCTCCTGCTCGACGGCAACGCCGCCCAGAACCTCGCGACGTTCTGCACCACCTGGTCGGACGATGGCGTGCACCGCCTGATGAACGTCTGTCTCGACAAGAACATGATCGACAAGGACGAGTACCCGCAGACCGCCGAGATCGAGTCCCGGTGCGTCAACATCCTGGCCGACCTGTGGAACGCCCCCGCCGGCACCACCGCGACCGGATGCTCCACCACGGGCTCCAGCGAGGCCGCCATGCTCGGCGGCCTCGCCCTCAAATGGCGCTGGCGCGAACGCCGCCGCGCCGCGGGGCTCCCCACCGACCGCCCGAACCTGGTCTGCGGACCGGTCCAGATCTGCTGGGACAAGTTCGCCCGCTACTTCGACGTCGAGCTGCGCCAGGTCCCGCTGGAGCCCGGTGCCACCGGCCTGCAGCCCCACCAGCTCGCCCAGTACGTCGACGAGAACACCATCGGTGTCGTCGCCATCCTCGGTGTCACCTACACCTGCGACTACGAGCCCGTCGCCGAACTCGCCGCCGAACTCGACCGGATCCAGGCCGAGCACGGCTGGGACATCCCCATCCACGTCGACGGCGCGAGCGGCGGCTTCGTCGCGCCCTTCCTCCACCCCGACGTCGTGTGGGACTTCCGGCTGCCGCGCGTCGCCTCCGTCAACACCTCCGGTCACAAGTACGGACTCGCGCCCCTCGGCGTCGGCTGGATCATCTGGCGCTCCCCCGACATGCTCCCCGACGAACTCGTCTTCAAGGTGGACTATCTGGGCGGCGACATGCCGACCTTCGCCCTCAACTTCTCCCGCCCCGGCGGTGAGATCGTCGCCCAGTACTACCTGTTCCTGCGCCTCGGCCGGGGCGGCTACACCCGGGTCCAGCAGGCCTGCGCCGACACCGCCCAGTACCTGGCGGGGCAGATCGCCGACATGGGCCCCTTCACCCTCCTGTACGACGGCAAGGGCGCCCTGCCCGCCGTCTCCTACACGCTCACCGACCCGGACGCGTCCCCCTTCACCCTCTACGACCTCTCCGACCGGCTGCGGATGCGCGGCTGGCAGGTGCCCTCGTACCCGCTTCCCGCGGACCGCGACGACACCGTCATCCAGCGCGTCCTGGTCCGCCACGGCGTGACCCGCGACCAGATCGCCCTGCTCGTCGAGGACCTGCGCCGCGCCGTGGAACACCTGACGGCCTCGCCCCCGGCCGCACCGGCCGCCGCGCCCCGGTCCGGTTTCCACCACTAGCCGCACCGGATGGACGTGGGCGGCCCCGCCGACGTGTGGGCGCAGGGTGACGCCTACGAGAGGTACATGGGCCGGTGGAGCCGCCGGGTCGCCGAGGTGTTCGCGGCCCGGCTCGGCGGCCCGGCGGGCCTGCGCTGGCTGGACATCGGCTGCGGCACCGGGGCGCTGACCGCGGCCGTCGCCGCCCGGCACCGGCCGGACGTCGTGCTGGGACTGGACCGCTCCCCGGGCTTCCTGCGCGCGGCCCGGGCCGCCGCGCCCGAACCGGCACGCTTCGCCGTGGCCGACGCCTCGGCGCTGCCGCTGCGCGACGCGGCGTTCGACGCGGCCGTCAGCGGACTGTCCCTCAACTTCCTCGACCCGCCGCGGGCGGCGGCCGAGGCCGCCCGGGTGGTCCGGCCGGGCGGCGTCGTAGCGGCCTACGTGTGGGACTACGCCGACGGCATGACGCTCCTGCGCCGCTTCTGGGACGCGGCGACCGCCCTCGACCCGGCCGCCGCCGAGCTGGACGAGGGCAGGCGGTTCGCGCTGTGCCGGCCCGGTCCGCTGCGCTCGCTCTGGAGCGGAGCGGGGCTGGTGGACGTGACCGTCGCCGCCATCGAGGTGCCCACCGTCTTCAGCGGGTTCGAGGAGCTGTGGGAGCCCTTCCTCTCCGGCCAGGGACCGGCACCCGGCTACGTCGCCGCCCTCGGCCCCGCCGCCCGCGACCGGCTGCGCACCCGGCTCGCCGCGACCCTGCCCACCGGCCCCGACGGGTCGGTCCCCCTCACCGCCCGCGCCTGGACCGTCCGGGGGAGACGGCCGTGACACCCCCGCCCCCGGCCGGCCGCACGCCATGACGCAGGTCACATCGCAGGGGTGTCACGTTCCCCGTCGGCGGCCGGTCCCATGGGTATGACCGACACCAAGAACGTACTGCTGGCCGGGGCGAGCGGAGTTCTGGGACGCCACATCGCCGTCGCGCTCACCCGCGCCGGCCACGCCGTGACCGGCCTCGGTCGCGGGTCGGGCGCCGGCGTGCGGGCCGACCTCATGGACCGCGACGGGCTGTTGCGCGCGGTGGACGGCCTGCGGATCGACACGGTGGTGCACGCCGCGACCGCGCTGCGCGACGCACCGATGAGACACCGGGACATGGACGCCACCGACGACCTGCGGCTCATCGGAACCGGGCACCTGATGGAGGCCGCCCGCGAGCTCGGCGCCCGGCGCATCATCGCCGAGTCGATGGTCTTCGGATACGGCTACCGGGACTTCGGCCGGCACGTCGTCACCGAGGCCGCGGACCCGTTCGGCCCGGCCGGCGACCGTGCGGTGGACCGCCACGTCGAGGCCATGCGGGTCAAGGAACAGCTCGTCCTGGGTACCGAGGGCATCGAGGGGATCGCCCTGCGGTTCGGCCTGTTCTACGGAGCGGGCGGCACCGAGGCGCTCGTGGAACTGCTGCGCCGGCGCAAGCTCCCGGCGGTAGCCGATCACGGTCGGGTCCTGCCCTGGGTGGACCTGGCGGACGCCGGCCGGGCCGTGGCGCTCGCCGTCGACGGCGGCCGGGCCGGGGAGGCGTACAACATCGTCGACGACACGCCGATGGGTTTCGGCGCGCACGTCAGGACGGTCGCCGAGGCGTTCGCCACCCCGAAGCCGCTGAACGCGCCCACCTGGCTGATGCGCGCCTACCCGTACGCCCACCGGATGGTCACGACCAACATGCGGGTGTCCAACGCGAAGGCGAAGGCGGAGCTGGGCTGGACCCCCGGCCGGCCCGACTGCGTCGAAGGGCTGCGCGCACTCGCCCGTGGCTGAGGTGGCCGGGGAGCGGGCCCGGCCGCCCGGAGGACGCTTCCTACCTGGCGCCGAAGTTCTGGGTCCACCACGGGCCGCCCGCGCCCTGGTGGATACCGACGCCGATGTCCTTGAAGGAGCAGTTGAGGATGTTGGCCCGGTGGCCCGGGCTCTTCATCCAGGAGTCCATGACCGACTGCGCCGTCTGCTGGCCCCTCGCGATGTTCTCGCCGTACGTCGACCAGCGGTAGCCGGCCGCCGTCGTGCGCTGCCCCGGGTCCGTGCCGTCCGGGTTGGTGTGGTCGAAGAAGCTCCGCGCGGCCATGTCGTCGGAGTGCCCCTGCGCGGCCGCCCGCAGCTGCGGGTCCTCCTTGAGGGGGCCGCAGCCGGCCGCCGCCCGCTCGGTGTTGACCAGCGCCACCACCTGGCCGGCGATGCCCGGCGGCGCGGGCGCGGGCTTGGGCGCCGAGGGGCGCGGGCTCGGCGGGGTGCTCCGGCTCTGCGTGGGGCTCGGGCTGGCCGACGGGCTCGCCGAGGCCGAGGTGGAGGCGGAGGCGGACGGGGAGGGGGACGCGGAGGGCGAGGCGGAGGCCGACTGCGAGGGGACCCCGGCGGACTCCGTCGCCGAAAGCGCGGCCAGCGGCGCCGCACCCGTGTCGTCCTTGGCGTTGCCCGAACCGGGGAGCCCGCCCAGGTACACCAGGCCACCGCCCGCGACACAGGCGGCGACCACCGCGCCGCCGACCACCCGGCGGCGGCTCTGCCGGCGCTTGCGCAGTGCCCCCCGGCCGCCCCTGCCCGTGCTCGCCACCGGAGTGAGCTGGGTCGCCGCGTCGCCGAACCCGCCGTCGGCGCTCAATCCGCCCTCGGCACCGAACCCGCCCTCGGCGCCGAATCCGCCCTCGGCGCCGAATCCGCCCTCGGCACCGTTCGCGCCGTGCGGGTGAGCGGCGCCGTCCGCGAAGGCCGCGCCGTCCGCGAAGGCCACGGGGGCGAAGCCGGCCGTCCCGGCCGTGCGCATGCCCGCCAGCAGCGCCGCCGAGACCGGGACGAGGGCCAGACCGGCCAGCAGCCCCTCCGCCGGAACCAGCCCGCTCCACAGGCCGGAACACCGTACGCATTCACGCGCGTGACGGGCTATTCGCTTGCGCCACAGCGCCGACGGCTGCCCGTTCCAGCCCGCCAGCACGCCCCGCAGCTCCCCGCACGCCGGCTGGGAGTCCAGGGCGCGCTCCACCACCCGAGCCGACTCCAGCTGCGCCTTCATCCGCTGCACCCGGACCGCCGTGTGCTGGGGGGACAGCTCCAGCGCCGAGGCCACCTCCGCCCGGGTCAGCTCCCCGGCGCACTCCAGCCACCACAGCGACAGCAGCGCCCGGTCCTCGGGCTCCAGCCAGCGTGTCGCCCGGGCCGTCTCACGCCGCTGCCCGGCCAGGTTGAGGCGTACCACGGTCAGGTCGACGAAGTCCGCGCCCGGGTCGGCCACGTCCCAGGCCGACTCCAGGGTGCTCTCGCCGAAACCGCTCTGCCGGGCCTGCCAGTGCGCCCGCACCCGGTTCATCGCGATGGCCACCAGCCAGGACCGGAACGACTCGTCCGCGCGCAGGCCGCCCAGCCCGTCCAGGGCCCGCAGCATCGTGTCCTGCACCACGTCGTCCACGTCGCAGGAGCCGTTGAGGGCCCGCCCCACGATGTTGTAGACGAGCGGGAGGTGGGCGCCGACGAGCTCGTCCTGGGCGCGGGGATCGCCCGCGCGAGCCGCTGCCACCAGCGCTGCGGTGTGCTGAGTAGTCATGTGAATGTCCCTGTCCGTACCGGCGGTCGATGATGCCCGATACATGGGAGACCGTGCAGGGGGGCCTCGATAACAGTTAATCGGAAGAATTTTCCGGAGGTCTTTCCGAGGCCGCCATCGGGGTCAATCGGGCGTCACAGCAGGGGCGCCAGCGCGCGGGCGGCGGCGTGCAGGGCGGGCGCGTAGGACTCGATCTCCTCCCGGGGGACGAGGAAGGTCACGGTGGTGACACTGACCCCGCCCACCGGCCGGCCCGACGGGCCGAGCACCGCCGCGCCGATGCAGCGGATGGTGGGCTCGTTCTCCTCGTCGTCGAGCGCGTGGCCGCGGGAGCGGACCGCCTCCAAGTGGTCGTGCAACGCCTGCGCGGTGGTGAGGGTGTTCGGCGTCCGGCGCGGCAGTCCGGTGGCGGCGACGAATTCGGCGACCTCCCCCGCGGGCAGATGGGCCAGGACCGCCTTGCCGATCGCCGTCGTGTGCAGCGGCATGCGCATCCCGATCCGGGAAGCCGTCCGGAAAGGCTGGTCGCCCTCCAGTTTGCGGATGTAGGTGATCGTCTCCCCGCTGTGCAGGGCGAGGTGGACCGTCTGGCCGGTGGTCCGCCGCAGTTCGCCGAGGACGCGCCCGATCCCGGCCGGCTCCCCGCCGTCGACCAGGGCGGACAACGCGCGCAGGCGCGGTCCCACCGCGTACCGGCTCTCGGGCTCCTGACGCACGAACCCCTGGTCCACCAGCGAGGCCAGGATGCGGAAGGTGCTCGACTTGGGTACGGCGGCGGCCGCCGCGATGTCGGTCAGCCGGTGCGGGCCGCCGGGCACCGCCACCGCCTCCAGGACCCGCAGGGACTTCTCGGCCGCCGAACCGGCGGCCGACGACCGTCCCGTGCGCACGTCCTTGGGGGGTTCCCCGGCATTCGTCGGCACGGCAACTCCCGCTGTGTGTAAGGTCTGGACCACATCGTTCCGTCAAACGGTACGCAGTTCCACTACGTGGAACAAACGGGGAGGGTTCCATGTCCACCGTGTCCCCCATGTCCGGTACATCCGGCACGCCCGCCCATCCGTACGTGGTGCTGGCCGCCCAGCGTCTCCTTCCGGTGCTGCGCAACGCCGACGCCGACGCGGCCGCCCGCGCCGTCACCCAGCTGCTCGCCGCGGGCTGCCGCGCCGTGGAGCTGACCACTTCCACCCCCGGCTGGGCCGGGGCCGTCGCCCGCACGGCCGGGCTCGCGGACGTGCACGGGCGCCGCGCCCTGATCGGCGTGGGTACGGTGACCACCGCCGCGCAGGCCGCGGCCGCCCTGGACGCGGGCGCCGCCTTCCTGGTCTCCCCGTACCCGGCGCCCGAGGTCCGCGAGGTCGCCGGGCGGCGCGGAGCCGTCTTCATCGAGGGCGGGTTCACCCCCGCGGAGATCGCCTCGGCCGTCCGGGCCGCCGGAGCGGCCAAGGTCTTCCCGGCGCACGTGGGCGGCCCGCGGTTCGTCCGCTCGCTCCGGGCCGTCCTGCCCGACGCGGTGCTCGTCCCGACCGGCGGCATCCGGCCCGACGAGGTGCCGGCCTGGATCGCCGCCGGTGCCACCGCCGTCGGCATCGGCGACGGCCTCCCCGCCGACCCGGCCGCACTCGCCGCCCTCTTCGCCGATCCGGCCGACGGCCCCGGTCGAGGCGCCCCCGGGGAGCGGGGGCCCGCGATCGAGGCCGCGGTCGAGCCCGCGGTCCAGACCGCCGCCCAGACCGCGGTCGAGACCGTCTCCCCGACGGTCCTCCAGGCAGTCGCCGCGCCGGAGCAGCGGCCGTGACCGGGCGGCCGGCCACCGCCTACGACGTCCTCGTCCTCGGCGAGGTCCTGGTCGAGATCCACGCGGGCACCGCGCTGCGCGAAGCCGCCGACGGCACCCGGGCCCGCATCTCCTACTCCGGTGACGCCCTCAACGCGGCGGCGGCCGCCGCCGCGGCCGGAGCACGGACCGCCCTGCTGGCCGTGGTCGGCGACGACGAGCTCAGCGTTCCGCTGCTGCGGCGGGCGACCGACCTCGGCGTGGACGTCTCCCACGTCCGCCGCGCCCCGCGCCCCAACGGCGCCTACCTGCTCTCCGCCGACCCCGACGGCGACCGGGAGTTCGTCTACTGGCGCACCCGCAGCGCCGGATCGACCCTCGGCCCCCGGCACGTCGGCTCCTGGCGCGACCTGCTGACCCGCTGCGGGGCGCTCGTCACCAGCGGGATCACCGGCGCCCTGACACCGGGCAGCCGGGCCGCTGTCCTGGCCGCCGCCCGCCTCGTCCACACGGCGGGCGGGCACGTGACGTACGACCCCAACTTCCGCCCCCGGCTCACCGGCCGGGCCGAGGCCCGGGACCTCCTCGCCCGGATCGCGCCGCTGACCGGACTGCTCAAGACCTCCTGCCCGGCCGACGCGCAGGCCCTCGTCGACACCGCCGACCCGCGCACGGCCGCCGCCCGTCTGCGCGCGCTCGGGGCCCGGACGGTCGCCGTCACGGCGGGGGCAGGCCGGCTCCTGCTGGACGACGGCACGCGGGCGGAGTACCACCCGGTCCCGGTGAACCCCGCACCCGTCGACGCGACGGGCGCGGGCGACTGCTTCACGGGCACCGCCACCGCCCGGATCGTCCTCGGTGACACCCTCGCGGACGCCGTGGCCCACGCAAGCGCCGCAGCCTCCCTGTCGGTGTCCGGCCGCGGCGGCACCGGGCGGGTCCCCGCCTTCAGCGAGACGGCGGCGCTGGCGGCCGCACACCGGGGAAGAGCGGCGGCGCGAGCAGGCCGGCCGCTCCGGGCCGACCCTGCGCCGCGGCCTCCGGATCGGTGACCCAGCCCGCGGCGAGGACCAGTCCGGAGGCGCGGTGGACGGCCAGGAACCCGAACGGCCGGTCGAACCGGACCTCGGCCCGCCGGGCCAGGTGGCCGGGCTGCCGTGCGGCGCCGCCGGGCCGGGCGGCGATGGCGGTGACGGCCGCCGCCTCGAAGCCCGCGGCGTGGAAGCGGGCCATGGCCGACTGCCGCGCGGAGCCGATGGCCAGCGGCTCGGCGCTGATGCCCGGGAAGTGGCCGTAGCCGTCGTCGGTCGCGGTCAGGAGTCCGAACAGTGCCGCGTCCTCCAGCAGGTCGTGCTCCGCCGACAGGGAGAAGGCCACCGTGGACACGGACAGCTGCGGCTGCGGGCTGAAGGCGTGCACCGTTGCGATCGTCAGCCCGGGGCCGGGCGTCCCGTCCACGAGGGCGTCGCCACCCGCCAGCGGGCCGGTACCGGAAACGGCGGCGATACCGGTCGCCAGTACCTCGGCGGCGGGTGCCGCAGGGCCGCCGAGGAGCAGGTGCACGTCGAGGTCGGAGTCCTCCGCGCCGGTGACCTCCAGGACGGTGACCGGCCCGGCGGGCCCCCCGGCCACCCGGACCGGGTCCAGGGAGGACGTGGTGCGCGAGAGCTGCCGCACCCCGCGGCCCGCCCAGGGGCCGTCGGACACCCGGCCCGGGAACTCCCGGAACGGCTCCTCCCACTTCAGTGTCAGCGCGAGCGCCGAGGCGAGGACGAGGCGGGTGTCCGGCAGCAGGGTGACCGGCATGCGTTCGATCAGGCCTCCGGTCCGGTCCGACGCCCAGCCGTCCAGGGTCTTCGTGTCCCCGTCCAGGTCGCCGGTCAGCGTGCCCCGGGTGCCGGGCGGGAGCTTTGCCGACCAGCCGTCCGCCAGCGGCAGGTCGGCCCTGCTCCACAGGCCGGTCGCCGCGCTGAGCCCCCGTACGCCGGCCAGTGCGGTCAGCAGGTCCCGCGCGGCCCCGGCCGCGTCCTCGGCGGGTATCCCCAGAGCCTGCGTCAGTTCCTCGCGGGCAGGCCCGCCCGCACCGTCCGCGAGCAGGGCGAGCAGCGGCCAGACCCCGGCCGCGGTGAACACCGTGCCCCGGTCGCCGGAAGCGGCCCGCGAGGCCCAGCGCGTGGTGAGGTGATTGACCGCCCGTACCGTCGCCTCGGTCGCCTCGGTCGCCTCGGTCGCCTCGGTCGTCTTCGTCGTCCGTGTCGTCTTCGTCGTCCGTGTCGTCGTCATGCGGGGGAGCGTACGTGGAAGGACGCCGCCGGGCCGGACGGATTTCCACGGCCCGGCGGCGCCGGTCAGCGGCCGCGCAGGCCCCGGTCGACGGCCGTCACCAGCTCACCGTCGGCGGTGTCCGCGTCGAGCGACCAGAACATCGCGCCGCCCAGGCCGTGTTCGCGGACGTAGCCGGTCTTGGCGCGCAGCACCTGCGGATCGTCGTAGGTCCACAGGGTGGTGCCGTCGAAGAGCCAGGCGTGCCCGCCGCGCCGGTCGCGGTGGATCTGGTACGCACCGGAGTCGGCCAGCTTCTTGAGTGCCTTGTAGTCCTCGTACCCGGCGGCCCAGGTGGCCGGGGCCGGGCCGGTGGCGGGCTGTCCCAGACCGTCCCCGCCGCCGGTGACGCCGGTCCAGCCCTGCCCGTAGAACGGCATGCCCATCACGAGCTTGTGGGCGGGCGCGCCGCGTCGCTTCCAGGCCTCCACGGTGCCGTGGACGCTGAAGTCGCCGCGGGCGTACAGGGCGGACTGCTGTGCGGTCCTCGGTTCGCCGGAGACGTGGAAGTCGTAGCCCTGGAGGTTGACGAAGTCCAGGTCGCGCATGATGCGGCGGACGTCGAAGCCCGCGTCGATCTTGGCGGGTGCCGTCGGGACGAAGGCGGTCAGCTCGTACTTGGTTCCCCGCTTCTGGGTGTGGGCGTACGCGTCGAGCTGGGTGCGGAACTCCTTGACGAGTTCGGTGAAGTTGCGCTTGTCCTCGGGCCGGTACACGGTGTCCGTGTCGCCCGCCGAGCCTGGCCACTCCCAGTCGAGGTCGATGCCGTCGAAGACGCCCGCTGCGGCTCCGGCGCCGCCGCGGGTGCCGTCCTGGGGGAGGTCGCCCTTGATGTACAGGTCGATGCAGGAGGCCACGAAGGCCTTGCGGGAGGCGGGGGTGAGCGCGGCATCGGAGAAGTGGGTGGACCAGCTCCAGCCGCCCAGCGAGATCAGCACCTTGAGGCCGGGGTGCTTGGCCTTGAGCTCCTTCAGTTGGTTGAAGTTGCCGGCGAGGGGCTGGTCCCAGGTGTCGGCGACCCCGTCGACGGAGTTCGCGGCGTCGAGCGGGCGGGCGTAGTCGGCCCAGGCGTCGGCCTCGCCGGGAATGTTCCCGGTGAAGCACTTGCCCTCGGCGCTGACGTTGCCGAAGGCGTAGTTGATGTGGGTGAGCTTGCCGGCGGAGCCGTTCGCCTCGAGGTCCTGGACCTGGAAGTCCCGGCTGTAGACGCCCCATTGGGTGAAGTAGCCGACCTTCTTGTACGAGCGGCCGGCGCCGCTGTCCGTGACGCCCGAGCCGGCGGCGGGGGCGAAGGCGGTCAGCAGGGAGAGGGAACAGGCGGCTACGGCCAGTCTGCCGAGCATGCTGCGGCGCATGGGCTTCCTTTGCGGATGCGAGGAGTGGGCGTGAGCGCGTGCGGCGGTGCATGCCGGAAACTATTGGTCTGGACCATCCGGGTCAAGGGGGCGGCCGAAACTCGGCCGGGACCCCGTGACCCCGGGCCGCCAAGCCCCCGGGACCCCGTGACCCCGGGCCCCCAAGCCCCCGGGACCCCGTGACCCCGGGCGGTACGGCCCGGGGACCCCGTGACCGCGGGCGGTGCGGCCCGGGGTCGACCTGCCTTCGGGTGACGGTCAGCCGGTGCATCCGGGGACCGCGCCGGCCGGGCTGCAGTTGTTCGGCCGGTTGTCGCGAACGACGTCGCCGTTCAGGGTCAGGACGCCGGACGCCTTGAAGATGCCGCCTCCGTCGCCCGCCCGGTTGTGGGTGATGGTGTTCCCCTCCAGCGTGGTGGTGCCCAGCCCTGCGGGCCCTCCGGCGTGGTAGAGGCCGCCGCCCTGGGCGGTGCCGCCCTTCGCCGTGGCCGTGTTCCGCAGGACCTTGTTGCGGACGGCCGTCAGGGTGCCCCCGTCGGGGTTGTCGAGGCCGCCGCCCTGGGCCGTACCGTTCGGCGCGTCGACGCTGTTCCCGGTGATGCGGCTGTCGGTCACGTCGAGCGTGCCGAAGGGGCCCGCACGGACACCGCCACCGCGGGCGGTGCCGTCCTCGGCCACCGCCCGGTTGCCGCTGATCTCCACTCGGCGCACGGTCATCAGGCCGTTGTTCGCGATGCCGCCGCCCTGGGCGACACCGTGCGGAGCGTCCGATGTGTTGTGGCTGATGGTGCCGCCCGTCACGGTCAGCCGGCCGGGCACCGGAATGCCGTTGGAAACGGCGGCACGCGCGAACCCGCCCGGGGCGAAGGAACGGTTCTTGCTGATGATCGTGTGCGGTCCAATGCGCGCGGACGCGCACGAGGACGTGCGAACGGTCCAAGGCGTGCGGACGCGCACGAGGACGTGCGAACGGTCCAAGGCGTGCGGACGCGCACGAGGACGCGCGAACGGGCCAAGGCGTGCGGACGCGCGAACGGGCCAAGGAACGAGGACGCGCGCTCGGACCCCGGCCCGGGGCCACCGCCACCGCGGGTGGGAGCCGCAGGTCCGTGCCCCGCTAGTGTGTGCGAGTGACGCTCACCGACGACCGACAGTTCCCCGCCGCGCTCGCTGCCGCGATGGCGGTCCCCTTCGACTACGCGGACGGCGACGGGGTCGACTTCGAGCCCTTCGAGGCCTTCCTGTCCGCCGAGGACACCGACGACTGGTTCAGGGCGTGGACCGGGAACAACGAGCTCGACGGCGACGCCTTCCGCGTCTTCGGCCAGGACGGCTCCGGCGGGTACGCGGCGTTCTGGCTGGTGCGCCCCGGCCGCCCGGAGGCCGAACAGCCCGTGGTCTTCCTCGGGTCCGAGGGAGAGACGGGCGTCGTGGCGCGCGATCTGTGCGACTTCCTGTGGCTGCTCGCCGACGGTTGCGGCCCGTACGAGGCGGCCGCGCCGTACGGGGCCGACCGGACCTCGCGCCCGGACGAGGCCCTGACGGCCGTCGCGGTCCGCTTCGCACCGGACGCGCGGAGCACGGCCGCCGCCGTGGTCGAGCGGGCGGCCGAGGAGTTCCCCGGCTTCGACGACATGATCACGGAACTCTGCCGCTGATCCCGTTCGGCGGCGCGCCGGTAATTCACTGGATCACCCGGCCCGGCCGTGCCATGGTGGTCCCACCGAAGGGGTGTAGCTCAGCTGGTCAGAGCACCGGTCTCCAAAACCGTAGGCCGCAGGTTCGAATCCTGCCGCCCCTGCCGCGAGGGAAACGAGCCGAACGGCTCTCCTCCTGGACAACGGCATGAGCCCCGCCGATGGTTCGGCGGGGCTCTGCTGCGTTCAAGATCGCCGGCTGGCCCGAGCGTCTGAAGGCCCCCCGGGCCGTCTCAGGCCAGCGCGTCACGACGAACCCAGGCGCGGCCGTCGGCGCGCGCTGTGACGACCCCGGCGAGGACACGAGCCGTCACGTCCTGGCCGTCCGCGTCCAGTTCCGCCTCCGGCTGCTCCGGGCAGTGGTGGTGGTCCGGCCGAGCCGACTGCACAGCGCCGCGTACAGGAGGTGCGGGGGAGGGGGCTCGGGGCGGGGGTGGCTTCTGCGGGCCGGCGGCGGCGCACGCGGCGGTCATGGCGGGCGAGCGACGTCCGGTCTGCGCCGCAGGCCGGGGTTTCAGGCGGCGAACGGGTTGGCGTGCCCGGGCAACTGCTGCCCGGGGCGCAGGAACCGCTGGCTGCCCTGTTCGTCGCGCACCGCGAGGAACCCGGCGTCCGTCAGCCGCTGTGTGATCTTCCTGCGGCGGATCGCGCCCACCTTGAACGCCGCGGTGAAGAGCAGCGCGACCGCCCCGCCGGAGGCGACCGCTTCGATCGGTGACCTGTCGATGAGCAGGATGACGGTCAGGACCGCGCAGGCGAGGTAGCCCTTCACTTTCTGGCTCCGGTCGACGATGTACAGGGCCATGACGTCGAAGGTGATGAGGTCCTTCAGCACGGCGACGGCACCGACCGCTTCGGGGAGGGGCTTCAGCGAGCCCGCCTCCAGCCCGGGCACTGCCCCGCCGCCCCCCGCCTGCGGAGGGGCGGTGATGGTGGCAGCCTCGCGGGCACGCGCGTCGGGCCGCGGGTCCCGGTACATCCGGACCTGGACGAGCGAGTTCTTGAAGCCGGTCCTGTACGCCATGCCGTACATGTATCCGTACTGCTCCGCCACCTGTGCCAGGGCGGCCGCCTTCGACGTGGAGCCCTGGGGAGCGATCTCGACGATGTCCTGCTGACGGGCGATCTGCTGGAGCAGCCCCGCTATGTGACGTTCCCTCGACACCCTGTTGCCCGCCCTCCGGGACCCCGCGCGTGGGGCCGACCCGCACACAGCCTAGGTGTATTGACCCGCAGGGTTGTTCCTACGGGCGATCAGCGGGTGCCCCCGATCGGAACGCGCGCGGTTCCACGGGCCGTGAACCGGGAGACGGCGACCGCGCGTGCGGCCTCCCGCGTCGTACCGGACGATCGGCACCGGCACGGTCGTCCGGCTGAGATCCCTTCGCCACCCTGCTGGAACCCGCCCGTTCCCAGCGGTGTCGTGCCGAGCCGGAGGGGCTGTTCGTGCGTGCCGAGCCGTGCGGGCTGCGGATCTCCACCAGCCGACCGCGGTTGCCGAAGAGGGCCAAGGCAGGGCGACCGCCCGTCTGGCCTCGGCGGCAGCTGATCGACGGCATACGGTTCGGGGTCCGGACCGGTCTTCCGTGGAGAGATGTGCCCGTCGAGTATGGACCGTGAACCGGGTCTACGACCTGTTTCGCCGGTGGCAGCGCAACGGCACGTGGCTTCGGATCCACACCCCTGCTCCAGCCTCTGGCCGATGCGCAGGGTGCGATCACGTGGGACCTGAGCGTCGACTCCACGGTTTGCCGCGCCCATCAGGCGTCCGGGATGGAGTGCTTCAGTTGTCCGGCGGGCCACCTGCGGCGTTCAGTCACAACAGGGTGTTGTGACTGAACGCCGCAGGTGGCCGGTCTGGCCGAGTAGGCGCTCACAGCCCCAGCCCCCAGGGTTCAGCGGCCTACGGTGCTCCAGTCAGCGGGCGCAGGCGGCACCGTACGGCCTGCGGCGTGTTCGCCAAGGCGCCGGGTCAGTTCCGGCAGATCGTAGGCCGGGAAGCTGACCTGCAGGAGACGCAGGCCGAAGTCCGACGGCTGGTTCCCGTGGAACATCGCGGCGTCCATCGGCTTGACGTTCACGTCCCAAGCATCAGGGGCTGCCCAGTGCGTCATCCGCGCGTAGAAGGCGTCTCGTGGTCCGGCGTTCGCTACGGCCGATAGGAAGGCGAGCCCGCTGTCGACCGGGAAGTCGATGAGCATCCAGCCGCGGCGGGACTCCACCCACTCCGCCATATGCGGCAACTTCACCGGCCAGTCCGCGTTGCTCTCAGCCAGGTCCTGACAGCAGGTGAACGTGTCCATGCCGCACTCCCAGATCGCCTGGATCGCCGGTGCGAGCTGTTCGTCGATCTGGGCGTGGAGATCACCGACCCGGACGAGCACGGTGGGATGCGTTCCTTCGTATGACGTCATCGCAGGAGCATAGAAGCGGAGCGCGACATCACCGCAGGCGGAGTCTTGGGGGGGCAGGTCGTCGACAATGAGCGCGCACTCCGGATGGTCGCGCACCCGTACGCACCCGGGTCGGGCGGGTGCGACCCTGGAAGGGTGAGGGCGCTCATCGAGGGAGGTTGTGGTGCGGCCCGTCCGGAGCGGGGCGATCAGCTTCGGGCTGGTCAGCCTGCCGGTGGGTCTCTCACGGCGACCGACAGCCACACGGTCCGGTTCCACGAGGTGGAGCGCGGGACCTGCGACCGGATCCGCAACCGGAGGGTGAACGAGCGCACCGGGGAGGAGGCCGGGCCCTGCGACATCGTCAAGGGCTACGACGCCGACGGCGAGTACGTCCTGGTGGAGCCCAAGGAACTCGACGAGACAGCCCCGGGCCGCTCCCAGGCCTTGGAGATCGCCGGGTTCGTCGACCTGGACGAGGTCGGCCCGATCTTCTTCGACAGGACCTACCACCTCGGCCCGCGCGGCAAGGGGTACGAGAAGGTCCACAGCCTTCTGGAGCAGGCACTCGCCAGGACCGGCAAGGCGGGCATCGCGACGTTCGTGATGCGCCAGCACGAGTACCTGGCCGCGGTGAAGTCCGAGGACGGTCTGCTGACCCTGCACCCCCTCCACAAGACGACGCCCGCCAAGAAGCGCGTCCGCTCGACGCCGAAGGAGGACCTCGGCGGCCTGTCGGAGGCGGACCTGTACAAGAAGGCAGTCGCCGCGAGCGTGCCGGGGCCGCTCCCACATGACCCGCGGCGACCTCGTCAAGGCCCTGCCGGCGGCAGGAGAGGCGGCATGAGCACCAAGGACGGGCCCCCGGGATGAGCCTGCGGCCGCCGGTGGAGCCGATGCTCGCGCAGGCCGTGGAGGCGGTGCCCGGCCCCGGCGTGCTGGGCGAGCTCGCCTTCGAGCAGAAATTCGACGGCTACCGGGCGATTCTGTTCACCCCCGCCCGGGCGGGGGAGCGGCTGGTGCTGCAGACCCGGCGCGGGCGGCACGTCCAGGACCGCTTCCCCGACCTCGTCGCCGCCGCCGAGCAGCTGCCGGACGGCCTGGTCCTCGACGGCGAACTCCTCACCTGGGACCCGGCCGAGGGCCGGCTGTCCTTCGAGGGCCTGCAGCGCCGTACCGCCGCCCGCGGCCCCACCGCGCGGCGCCTCGCCGCGGCCCTGCCCGCCTGCTTCGTCGCCTTCGACGTCCTGCAGCAGGACGGCACCGAGCTGCTGCACCACCCCTACCGGCAGCGCCGCCTCCGGCTGGAAGCCCTCTTCACCACCGGCCGGCTGGCCGCTCCCTGGACGCTGTGCCCCATGACCACGGACCTGCTCAAGGCCGAGCAGTGGCTGGAATCCTGGACGGACGTACCCGGCCTCGAAGGCATCGTGGTCAAGGCCATGAACCAGGCCTACCGCCCCGGGCACCGGGGCTGGTACAAACTCCGCCGCCGGGACACCACCGAAGCGATCATCGGCGCGATCACCGGCACGCTGATCCGCCCCCAGCTCCTCCTGCTGGGCCGCCGCGACCCCTGCGGCATCCTCCGCCCCACCGGCCGCACCGCACCCCTGCGACCCGAAGCCGCCCGCCTGGTCGCGGAGAGCCTCGCCGCCGCGGGCCCGACGCACCCCTGGACGGGCATGCGCTTCGCCTCGTCCTGGGCCGGCCACGAGACGCTGGACGTGACCCTGGTCCACCCCGACCTCGTCGCGGAGATCAGTGCAGACACCGCCATCGACCGAGGCGGCGTCCACCGCCACCCGGTGCGCTTCAAACGGCTCCGCCTGGACATGAGCGCCGAGGAAGCGCCCCTCTTCACCGCAGCCGAAAAGGGCCGCCGGCGCACTTCCTGAAACGGCCGCCACCGCGCCCACCGCCGACGGCTCATGCGGTCCCCGGCGCCACGAGGGGTCCGTGCCCGTCCAGGCAGACAGTGACCGCGTCCACGTTCCTGGTCACCCTGTCCGTGCGTACTCTCCGTTCTGCCCGTCTACACCGGCACCGACCGGCGCCTCTGGCGTTCGGGGTGGAAAAATGACACGCTCGAAGGGTTGCCAGCCTGGTCCGGCGAGAAACCCCGCGCTACCGAGTGCTCTCCTGGTCGTCGATGGGAGAGTGCGGGTGGTCTCGCTCGGCTGTGCGCGGCCCCGTATGCCGCGCGCATGACGGCCTTCTCCGCGCCGAACACGGGGAGCCGACCGTAATGGGCTCCGATCCCGCAAAGGGGCGGTCACACCATGCACCCCATCCTGGATCTCGGCCTTGCCGTGCGTCCCGGCAGGACGGTCCTGACCGTCACCGGTGAACTCGACATGGACAGCTCGCCGCGCCTCACCGAAGCCGTCGACCCCCTCGACCTGGGCCGGACCCTGACCCTGGACCTGTCGGCCGTGACGTTCATCGACTCCTGCGGCCTCAGTACGCTGCTCGCCCTCCGCCACCGCGTCCGCCTCCTGGGCGGAACGCTGGAACTGAACGGTCTGCCCGATCAGGCCCTGCGACTGCTGGACCTCACCGGCACCCGTCCCCTGTTCACTCTCCGCGCCGGACCCTAGGAGTGTCTCGCGCATCGTGTCGCAGCCGGCCTGCGGTCACGATCGTGTCCCAAGGTCCATGCGCCGTGGTCCGTTCAGCGAAGCCTTGGATCTTCGTTTCGTGACTTTCGGAGCCGGCCGGGCGGCCCGTACGGTCACCGTGATCAGATCCGTTCGTGTTCCGGGAGGCAGGGTGCAGGCGCCCCAGGTGACGGTCAGGGCCGAGGCCGACGGTGTGCGGGTGGTCGTCTGCTGCGGCGAGTTCGACCTGGACACCACAGGACTGCTGGTCGATGCCTGCGACGTCAGGCCGGTGCCGGCCAGCCTCCTGGTCGTCGACGTGCGGCAGGTGGCGTTCGGCGACTCCAGCTTCCTCAACGCCCTGATCCGGCTGCGCAACACCCGCCCCATGGCCCTCCTGGGCCCGCTCCCGAACCAGCTGCACAGGATGATGCAGATGACGGGCGCGCTGCCCCTGTTCGAGATCCGCGACACCACCGAGCACGCCGGATGAACAGCCGGGGGGCGCAGGGCCGGAATCTCTTGCTGCGTCTGGGGCAGCCGAGGAGTATGAGCCCTCGAACCGGCATACCTGGACTGCCGACCGGGATGACGTGTGCGCAGGCGAGGAAGACCGCCGGGCGCGTCCTGGCAGGGCAGGACACGCCGCCGGACCTGGTCTCCGACGTGCTGACGGTCGTGAGCGAGCTCGTCTCCAACGCCGTGCGGCATGCAGGAGGCGTCACCGGCTTCCAGGTCACCGTCCGGGCCGGCCAGGTCGTCGTCGAGGTGTCCGACCGCTCGGCTCTCCTGCCGCACCTTCGTCCGGCTTCCCCGCACACACCCGGCGGCTTCGGATGGCGGGTGGTGAAGACCCTCGCCCCCAGCACCTTCGTCCGCTCCCACCGCCACGGCAAAACCATCATCGCCACCCTCCCCGCCCACCACGGCACCCGGCCCGCCCCCTGACCACACCGCCGACCGTGGGCCCAGCTCTCCGCCCTGCCCCGCTGTCCCCTCGGCCGGAGGAAGTGGGCAGGTGGTGGGCAGGTGGGGCAGGTGGGCCCGCCGTACCGAAGCACTCGCGGGGGTCCACGCCGACGGGCGCGTCGACGCTCTGCTCCTCGAACGCCGCGCGGGGCCGGGACGGCATCCTGCGCCGGCCCCTACAACCAGCCGTTGCGGCGGAAAGCGCGATAGAGGGCGCCCGAGGCCAGGGCCATGAGGGCCACGGCCAGGGGGTAGCCGTAGGTCCAGCCGAGTTCCGGCATGTGCTCGAAGTTCATCCCGTACACGCCGGCGACCATCGTGGGGATCGCGAAGATCGCCGCCCATGCGGATATGCGCCGCATGTCGTCGTTCTGCCAGGTGCCCACGCGGGCCTGCTGCGCTCCGAGGACGGTGTCCAGGAGCTCGTCCAGGGTCCGGACCTCGATGTCGGTGCGGTGCAGATGATCGGCGACGTCACGGATGTACGGAGCGATCTTCGGCAGGTCGTCCTTTTCGCCGTGGCCGCCCACCAGTCCCTGGAAGACCGGGACGAGCGGCTGCACCGCATCCCGGAACTCGCGGACCTCCCGCTTGAGGGAGTAGATGCGCTGAGTGTGGTCGACGCGGGAAGTGGAGAACACCTCGTCCTCCAGCCGGTCGAGCGTGGCGCGCACCTTTCGGGCCGCGTCGCCGTACGCGTCGACGGCCACGTCCAGCACGGCGTGCAGCACGGCCCAGGGGCCCAGGCGCAGCATCCGCGGATCGGCGTCCAGCCGGCGGGCGGCCTCGGCGCACGGGTCGATCGGGCCGTGGCTGACGGTGAGGACACTGCGCGGGCCCACGAAGACCATGACGTCACCGGTCTCCACCGCCGTGTCCTCCTCGACGTACCGGAGGGGCTTCAGCGCCACGGCCAGGACGTCGCCGAAGCGCTCGCGCTTGGGGCGCTGTCGTCCGTGGAGTGCGTCCTCGACGGCGAGTGGGTGCAGACCCAGTTCCTCGGCCAGCTGGAGAAGTTCACCCTCGGAGGGGTCCTGCAGCCGGACCCAGGCGAACCTGCCGTCGCCCATGTCCCGCAACCGCTTGAGTGCCGCGCGACAGGTGTCGTCCGGCAGCTCGCATTTCACATGCTCCGACCGGCCGGAGTCCTGCTCGTAGATGACGCATTCCATCCCGTGCGCATGCTTCAGCATTCTCATTTCATGCGCCTGATGCCGATGCTCGTCCTGTTCCCGGTGCCCGACTCACCCGCGAGATCGCCAGGAACGCACCGAGACCGAAGGGGACCGGCAGGAACCCCCCGCATTGTGCGGACACCACCGGCGTTTGACGCGACGGTCCGGGGACACGAGCTCACGGGGTGATCGAACATGACCGATTGGCGCACGACGCGCGACCGGATGAGGGAGACCGCAGCCGGAAGAGCCGCATACCTGCGGCGTGCCGTACGGGCTCCCGGAAACGAGCGCGACGAGCTGCTCCTCGGCGCCAAGGCCGTCGTCGCGGCCATGGTCGCGTGGGTGCTCGCCCGCTACCTCCTCCCGCCCACCGTCTCCACGTTCGCCCCCTTCACGGCGCTGGTCGCGCTGCAGGCCACGGTCTACCGCTCCCTGCGCGACTGCATCCAGTACCTGCTCGCCATGGCGGCAGGAGCCGCCCTCGCAGCCTCCCTGGCCGCCGTGGCGGGAATCCACGGCTGGACGTTCGGCCTGCTCACGCTGCTCGCCCTCTGCCTGGGAAGGAGCGAGCGGTTCGGCGAGCAGGGCCTTCAGGTGGCCGTCGTCGCCTTCTTCGCGTTCTCCTCCGGCCAAGGACGCATCGGCTACATCGGCCACCTGGCCGCCTCGGTGACGCTCGGTGCTCTCTGCGGCCTCGCCGCCCACCTCGTCCTTGCCCCCGCCCGCCACGTCCACCACCGGCAGCAGGCGGTCGCGGACCTGTACTCCGCCATGAGCCGACGCCTGGAGACGCTGGCCGCGCTCTTGGACGGAGAGGACCCGGACACCGAGCGGCTCCGGCACTGGCGCCGTGACGGGCAGACCCTCGCCGCCGCCTGCGACCGCATCCGCAACACCATCCACGCCGAGATGGAGAACAGCCGCCTCCATCCCCGCCGCAGCCGCCGCGTCAGCGACACCGCCGACACGGCCCTGTCCCGCGCCCGTGACGCCGTCACCGTCGCCGAACGCGCCATGGACCACCTCCGCTCCCTGACCCGCACTCTCGACTACGCCCAGGACAGCGGAGAAATCAACCACCTGCCCATGTCCTTCCGCACCGCTTCGAGCTCCCTGCTGCGCAGATCCGCCCACGCGCTGCAGGAGATCGGGCGAACCTCTCTCACCGACTCCGCACGCCTCAACGGGCTGATCGAGGAGGCGACAACAGACCTGGACCGTGTCGAGCAGCACGAGCGCGCGACCGCCGAGGCCTCCCCGTCGGTGCACACCCTTCAGGGAACCCTCCTCACCGACATCGGCCGCCTCCTGGCCGAACTCCGCACGGGACACGATGCCCTCACCACGGAAGCTGCACCCGGAGCCGGCGGTACGCGCCATCGCATACCCCGGCGGTGACGACGCAGCAGGGGGAGCGCTCCGAGGACGCGGCTGGGCCCCGACCCGGATCGGGGTCGGGGCCCAGCCGATGCCACAGCTGTCCGGCCTGCAGGTTGCAGGTCAGTGGCGGAAGGCGTCCTTGATGTCTTCCTTGGCGTGGCGAGCGTTGCCCTTGGCCTGATCGGCGCGGCCGTCGGCGGTCATGCGCTCGTTTCCGAGGGCGCGGCCGACCGTTTCCTTGGCCTTGCCCTTGGCCTGCTCGGTGTGCGCCTTGCTCTTCTCCGTGCCCGACATCGGGACCTCCTCGTTGTACGGATGGGTCGTGGACGCTCGTGCTCCCGATCGCTGCATGCAAACCCGGCATTCGCGACGGGTTCGGGGCTGTCCGCGCCGGTCATCTGCAGCAGGCGTTGGAGCTGGGGAGCCGGATTCGCCAGGTGGATCGCGGTGTCGGGCGGCCGCTTCGAGCCGTGCGGCGACGAGTGCGTTGAGGCCCGAGGAGTCGCAGAAGGTGACCTGGCTGCAGTCGGTGACGATGCGGTCGGCCCGGGACGTGCCGACGAGGGCGAGGGCTTCGGCGAGGGCGCTGCCGAGAGCGGGCGCGGTGGTGATGTCGATCTCGCCGACGGGCCTGACGGCGACCACCCGGCCGACGATCTCGACGGCGGGCTGCGTGCCGTTGTCCCGGTCCGGCCCGGGTTGCCCGGTCACGGCGGTACCTCCTCGGTGTGCAGCCCGTACGGACGGCCGTTCGTGGGCGGGGCTCAGGAGTTGCGCTGGTCGTTGCTGTCCTGGCGGAGCTGGTCGGTGTGGCGGGTCATGGCGTCGATGCGGTCGGCGAGATCGGCGTCGTCGGGCCCCAGGTGGGGCCGGGTGCCGGCCAAGGGCCCGACGAGACGGGCGGCGTCGTCGGCGGCGAGGGCCAGGTTGAGCTCGCCGACGGCTCCCTCGGCGTCGGCGGGAAGTCCCGTGAGGGAGGTGACCTGTCCCGCGAGGCGTCGCAGGTCGGCCGCGTTGTCGCGGGCCCAGGCGGTGACCGTGCGGTCGGCGGCCCGTGAGTCGCGGGTGGCCTGGACGCGCTGTTCGCCCGTGCTTCCCGCCGCGCCGGGCCGCAGCCGCAGGTAGCGGCGTTCGGCGGCCTGGCGGCTGGCGACGCCGAGCGGTCCGGCGAGCTCGGCCCAGCTGGCGCCCCGGCTGCGAGCCGTTTCGATCAGGACGCTTTCCCAGCCGGTGAGCTGCTCGCGGACCTCGCGGAGCATCAGCAGCGCGGCCAGCGCCTGCTGCGGGCCGGCCGGCCCGGTCGGCGGTGCGTCGACAGTGGGCTGATGTGCGTCCCGGACCGCCCGGCGGATGGTCTCCAAAGCCGCGACGGCCTCGGCGGCGCGGACCGGAGGGGTGGGGGGAGAGGTCTCGTTCACGGCGCCTCCATGGCACTGTCGTCCATCGGGTGACATCCCGCTTGTCATCGTCTCGATGACACGTGAGCCCCGAGGCGATCGACGTCGACGTAGAGCGGAACATGCTGACCGTCAAGGCCGAGCGCCGCCCCGCGGCCAAGGGCGAGAGCGTGCAGATGGAGCTCTCCGAGCGGCCCCTGGGTGTCTTCTCCCGCCAGGTCATGCTGGCCGACACCCTCGACACCGAGCGCATCGAGGCCGACTACGAGGCAGGCGTCCTGACCCTGCGGATCCCTATCGCAGAACGTGCCAAGCCGCGGAAGATCGCCATCGGCGGCGAATCCGGACGCAAGCAGATCTCCGGCTGACCGGACCGGTACCAACGGCGGAGGACGGGGACCCCGACCCCCCTCCGGCCCCGTCCTCCGCACCCCCAGCCCCTTCACCCCTCGCCCCCTTTCACCCCCGCTCCGGAGGTGACGTGAGATGTCGATGCGCCGGGAAGCGTTCCTGGACCACGTCCGCGAACGCGGCGAGTACCGAACCCAGGAAGAAGCCGAGCGAGTGGCCCGCGTCGTCCTGGCCCTGCTGGGCGCCCACCTGGTCGGTACCGTGCGGGCCGAACTCGCCGCCCGCCTCCCCGAGACCTACGCCCTGATCCTCCTCAACCCCCTGCAGGCCGCAGAGCCGCTCTCCCCGGAGCGCTTCGTCCGCGCGACCGCGGCCTGGATCGAAGGCGCCACCGAGAAAACGGCCCTGTGGGACATCGGCGCGGTCCTGTCCACCGTGGCCGCAGCGGCGGGGGACGTCCTCGTCCGCGAAGCCCTGCTCCAGCTCCCGCCCGGCTACGACCTCCTCTTCGGCCACCCCCAGCCCACCTGACCGCCCGCCGTCGACGAGAAAGGCAACCGCAGCATCATGTACGCCCAGCCTCGACCGAAGCAGGCCCGGCCCGCCATGACGTTCGAGCAGATGCTGGAACGCGTGCGCCACGAAGGCGCCCACCCCACCCTCGAACGCGCCGAGGAAGCCGTCCGCACCGTACTCGCCGCCCTCGGCCGGCAGATCACCGGAGACGAACGCGTCGACCTCGCCCAGGCCCTGCCCGTGGAAGCCGCCCTCGCCCTGACCGCACAGATTCCCGACACCGAACGGCTCACCGGATGGGGATTCGTCAAGGACCTCGCCACCCGGACCAACACCAGCCCCGCCGTCGCCCGCTGGGACACCGGCGCCGTACTCGCCGTCGTCGCCCGCCTCGCCGGACCCGACCTCCTCGCACGGATCCTGCAGCGGCTCCCCGACGGCTACGCCCTCCTCTTCGGACAGGCGGAACTGTGCCGGCCCCGGACTGCCGCCTGATCCGTCCGCACCCCGCTCACCGCCCAGGCACGCGGACACCGCCGACGCCCGGTCGCGGTCGCACAGGACAGGTCCGGCGCCGCCCGGGTGGACGACGCCGGACCGAGCCCGCTCAGACGCCGGGGATCTCCCGGGCCGCGAAGGCCGCGCGGACCTGCTGCGCGGCCGCGGCGCCGTACATCCGCTCGGCGGTCGCGACCGTCGTCCGGGCCGCGTCCGCGAAACCGGTACCGGGGGCGAAGCCGAACTGCGCGTTCACGATGATCCGGTCCGCGGTACGGGCACCGAGCGCGCCACGGATGTCGAACAGGGCCCGGGACCAGATCTCGCCGTCCGCGTGGACCTCGCCGACGCGGTCCGCGTAGACCTTGGAACCGTCGATCCGGCGCAGGCAGTGCGGGGCGGCGCTGTAGCCCGTCGAATCCCAGTCGGCGACGCAGCCCACCTCGGTCCGGCGGGTCCATCCGTACCGGACCCCGGCGTTCTCCCCGACCGCGACGGCCAGGTAGTCACCGAAGGCCTCGCCGATCGCGCCTGCCTCCGGCGAGGTGCCGAACCCGGGCACCTGGGCCTCGTGCACGGCGTGGCCGTACTCGTGGACGATCACCTCGGCGTCCTCGGCGTCGTCGACCCCGCCCTTGCCGAAGCGGATCTCGTCCTTCTTGTCGGTGAAGAAGGAGTTGTCCGCGCCCCACTGGTTGATGCGTACGGGCTGCACCCGGTCGTTGGCGCCCGGCAACTCCGTACCGAAGCCGAGGGACTGGAGGTACTCCTGCGCCTCGTTGACCCAGAAGTAGGCCATGACCTGCTCGAACCGGTCGTCGTGCCGGGTGTAGCCGGCGGCCTCGCCGGTCCTGGCCGACGGGCCGGTATCCGAGCGCACGGAGGACCAGCGGCCGTGGAGCCCGCCGCTGCCGTCCAGGTTGCGCAGCGCGGCCAGGGCGTACGCGGTGGCGGGGACGGCGGAATCGGCGTCCTTGCCGTCCGTGAGTGCCTGGTCGCCCGTGGCCTGGACGGGGTTGACCCTGAAGATCCGGCCCTGCGGGGCGGCGGAGCCGGCCGTCGGGGCCGACGACTGTGCGGTGGCCGGGCCGGCGAGCGAGAAGAGCGCCACGGTGGCGGTGGCCGCGGCGAGCATGCCGCGGGGTGTGCGGCGGGTCATGGACATCCTCCGGGGGTGGGAAGGCGCGGTGGGGAAGGCAGTGGGTGGGGCGGGCGTGATCATCGCCCACCGGCCCCCGGTTTGAACAGACCCTGACAAGGTCCAGATCGACCTCTACCGGCCGGGCCGCCCCCGGGCAGCCCCGGGTAGCCCCCGGGCCGGTCGCCGGACAGGGGCGCGACGCCCTCGCCGGCGGCGTACGAACCGCTCCTGATGCCCCGACAACTCGTCGTCCCGAGCGGGCGATTACCGGACCGCATGCCGATTGTGGGCTGCGTCACGCACCGCCAGAGTGGCCCGCCTCACGTCGGGACACGCAGCACGAGCGGAAGAGGACGACATGCCCAACGGTTCCACCGGCACCCCCCCATCCACCCGGGCGGTCCGCCCCGCAGTCGAGGTCCAGCGACTCAAGGCCAACTCCGTCGGCCTGGTCGGCGTCGTCTTCATGGCCGTCGCCACTGCCGCCCCCATCACCGCCATGACCGGCAACCTCCCCATCGCGGTCGGCTTCGGCAACGGAACCGGCGCCCCCGCCGGGTACCTCTTCGCCACCGTGGTCCTCACCGTCTTCGCGGTCGGCTACGTGGCCATGGCCAAGCGCATCACCGCCGCGGGCGCCTTCTACGGGTACATCTCCCACGGACTCGGCCGGATCGCCGGCATGGCCTCCGGCATGCTCGCCGTCCTCGCGTACGTCGTCTTCGAGGCCTCGATCGTCGGCGTCTTCTCCTACTTCGCCCGCACAACGGTCCACGACCAGCTCGGGGTCGACCTCCCCTGGGTGCTGTACGCGGCCGGGATGCTCGCCGTCACCGCCGGCCTCGCCCACTTCGACATCAACCTGACCGCCAAGGCCCTCGGCGTGATGCTGGTCGCCGAGATCGCGGTCCTGTTCGCCGTCGCCACCGCCGTACTGATCGCCGGCGGCGGCCCCGACGGGATCCCCGTCGAGCCGGTCGACCCCCGGAACGCCTTCACCGGTACCTCCGCCGGCCTCGGCCTCTTCTTCGCCTTCTGGTCCTGGGTCGGCTTCGAGTCCACCGCCATGTACGGCGAGGAGTCCCGCGACCCCAAGCGGGTCATCCCCAGGGCCACGCTCATCTCCGTCGTCGGAGTCGGCCTCTTCTACATCTACGTCTCCTGGATGACCATCGCCGGCAGCGGCCTGACCGGGTCAGTGGAACTGTCCGCCTCCGCCAACCCCCTCGACCTCTTCTTCGCCCCCACCCGGCACTTCATCGGGGCCTGGGCCGTGGACGCCTTCCAGTGGCTGCTGCTCACCGGCTCGTTCGCCTGCGGGATGGCCTTCCACCAGTGCGCCGCCCGCTACCTGTACGCCATCGGCCGCGAGCGCTTCCTGCACCCGGCGCTCGGCCGGACCCACGCGCGCCACGGCTCCCCGCACATCGCCTCCGTCGTCCAGACCGTCATCGCCGTCGCCCTGGTCGCGGGCTTCTGGCTGGCCGGCCAGGACCCGTACCTTCACCTGTACACGCTGCTGGCGATCCTGGGCACCATGGCGATCCTGATCGTCCAGACCCTGTGCTCCTTCGCCGTCATCGGCTATTTCCGCCGCAACCACCCCGAGGACCGGCACTGGTTCAGGACCTTCACCGCGCCCCTGCTCGGCGGGATCGGGATGACAGCCGTCGTGATCCTGCTCGTCGTCAACATGGAGACCGCGGCCGGAGCCGCCGCCGGCTCCGTCTTCTTCAAGCTCATCCCCTGGATCGTCGGCGCCGTCTTCTTCGGCGGACTGGGTCTTGGCCTGTGGCTCAAGGTCAAGGCGCCCGAGCGCTACGAGGTCATCGGCCGCATCGTCCTGGAGGACGCCGCCGAGCGTGCCGACGAAGGCGCCGGCCCCGGTTCCGACGGCACCACCGGCCTGTCCGCGTCCCACGCGAAGGCCTGATCCGGGTACGCCTGATCCCCGTACGCCTGACCCACGTATGCCTGATCCCCGTACCCCTCGGCCACGTACGCCCGGCCCGCAGTCGCCCACCCCGCGAAGGAGCCCCCGCCATGGCCCGTACGCCCCTCATGCACACCCTCCGCCGGCTCACCGCCGAACACGCCGCCGCCCACCGCCTGTGCCTGCCCGTCGCCGACGTGCGCGGCCTCGGCCGCCGGGAGCTGATGCGGCGGGCGGCCGCCCTCGGCCTCGGCACCGCCGTGGCGGGCGTCGCCGCCGCCCCGGCCCGCGCCGCCACCCCCGCGCCCGCCCCCGGCGGCACGAGGCCCCGGCGGGCCCGTGTCGCAGTGGTCGGTGCCGGCATCGCCGGCCTCACCGCCGCCCTCACCCTGCAGGACGCGGGCATCCCGTGCACCGTCTACGAGGCCGACCCCGACCGCGTCGGCGGCCGCATGTGGACGCAGCGCGACCACTGGGCGCACGGGCAGACCTCCGAAATAGGCGGCGAACTGATCGACACCAGCCACAAGAAGATGCTGGAGCTCTGCCGCCGCTTCGGCCTGCGGACCGAGGACTTCCTCGGCGGCGGCCCCAACGGGGCCGAGGAGGTGCTGTGGTTCAACGGCACCTACTACTCCCGGAGCCGGGCCGACGAGGACTTCAAGGCCGTCTACCAGCAACTGCACCGCGACCTCCAGGAATCCGGCGAGGTGTCCTGGAACTCCACCACCCCCGCCGGAACGGCCCTGGACAACATGACCCTCTACGAGTGGATCGAGAGCCGGGTCCCCGGCGGGCACGACTCGCCGCTCGGCCGTTTCATCGACGTGGCCTACAACGTCGAGTACGGGGCCGACACCACCGACCAGTCCGCCCTCGCCCTGGTCCTGCTGATGGGCTACCAGCCCAACCCCGGGAACTTCAACGTCTGGGGCCTGTCGAACGAGCGCTACCACATCGTCGGCGGCAACGACCAGCTGCCGAACGCCATCGCCGCGGCCCTGCCCTCCGGTTCGATCGTCATGGGCCGTCGGCTGGTGGCCGTGCGCGCCGACGCCGACGGCACCCAGACCCTCACCTTCGAGGACTCGGGCGCCACCCGCACGGTCGTGGCCGACCACACCGTCCTGTGCCTGCCGCTGCCGGTCCTCCAGGGCGTCGACACCTCGGCGGCCGGTTTCGACCCCCTCATGAAGAACCTGCTGCGCGATGCCCGGATGGGTGCCTGCACCAAGCTCAACATGCAGTTCACCGGCCGACCGTGGCGCGGCGCCGGCCCGTGGCCCGGGGTGTCGGCGGGCGACTGCTTCACCGACTCCGAGGTCCAGCAGACCTGGGACACCACCAAGCTCCAGCCGGGCACCGGCGGGATCCTGCTCCAGTACGGCGGTGGGACCCTGGCGCGCGCCCTGACCCCCGCCACACCGTTCGCCACCGAGTCCGACCCGTACGTGCGGCGGCTCGCCGACCGCATGCTGAACGGGATCGACGCGTTCTTCCCCGGTACCGAGGCCGCATGGACGGGGCGGGCCCAGCTCTCCGCCTGGCACCGCAACCCCTACTCGCTGGGCGCGTACTCGTACTGGCCGACCGGGTACCTGCACCGGTACGCGAAGTACGAGGGCACCGCGCAGGGCAACGTCCACCTCTCCGGCGAGCACTGCAGCTACGACTTCCAGGGCTTCATGGAGGGCGGAGCCACCGAGGGTGAACGGGCGGCGCGGGAGGTGATCGCCGCCCTCACCTGAGCCGGCGGACCCAGGGCTCGCCCTCGCGCTGATCGTCGAGGCGGGTGGCCAGGTGGGGCCAGTGCTCGGACCACCGGACCACATCGCCGTCGGTCAACGACCACCGCGAACGCAGGGCTTCGTCCGGCAGGAAGCGGACACGGGTCCCCGTGGCCCCGTCGGCCGCGAGGGGCTGCAGGCCGGTCACGGGGATGCCGCGCTCGTAGCGCTGGGTCCAGGACCCGTTGAGACGGCGGTTGGTGTGCGTCAGCCACTCGCTGAGCGCTGCGACGACGGACATGCCGCGACGCGGATGTCCGTCCGGAAGGCGCTCCGTCTCCGGGAGGTCGAAGAACCGGAGGTCCTTCGTGGCCATGACAGGCTTCTTCACCACGTGACCGTGCTCGTCGACCCGCGTGTCGGTTCCCCGGCCGTCGTCCTCCACCGACACCGAGCCGTCGGGATGCAGCGTGACCACACACCGTCCTCCGCCCCGGCTCGCCGCCTCGTCAGCAGCGTAGGCGACGATCTCGAGAACGAGGTGTTCGGGCCCGCCCGGCGCGAACTCCGCGGGTCTCCGGCGGATCCGGCCGAGGTGGTCCTCGTCCACGGTGCCGGCCCAGTCGTGCGTGGTGTTGACCCAGGAGGTCCTTGTTCCGTCCATGCGACGAGTATCCGTCGGGTTCGAGCACGGCCGCAGCATGCGAGCGGCCGCGCGCATCCCAGCGCCACCCCGGCGTACAACGGGCTCGGAGCGTCGCAGCCACCGGCTGATTGCGGGGGCTCCACTGCGAACAGGGCCCGGGCCCTGCTCCAGTGCCGATCGGCGTGACTAGGGTGACGTCATGTCTGCCATTCTGAGTTCCACACGGGCCGCTGCCGCACTCCGTACGTCGGCACGGGTTTCCGCCGAAGTACTGGTCGTCGCGGTCATGGCGGCGGCGACCCTGTGGGTTCTGAGCCGGATGTGGTCGGTCGTCTGGCCGCTCATAATCGCCCTGTTCCTGACCACCCTGACCTGGCCCCTCGCCGCGTTCCTGCGTCGCCGGGGGTGGCGGCCCGCGCCGGCGGCCTCCGCGGTGACGGTGCTGTCCCTTCTGGCCGCCGCGGGTGTCGTGGCGCTGATCGCCGTCCCCGTGGCCTCCCAGTCGGGCGAACTGGCCGATGGCGTCACCGAGGGCATCCAACGGCTGCGCGAGTGGGCGGCCGGGCCGCCGCTGAACATCGGCGACGACCAGATCACGGGCGCCACCGACGCCGCGATGGACCGTCTCCAGAGCAGCGTCGGCAGCGCGGTCTCGACCGTCGCCACGGGGGTGAGCACCGTCTTCAGCGGCCTCGTCACCGCCGTCCTGGCGCTCTTCCTGATGTTCTTCTTCCTCAAGGACGGCCCCCGCTTCCTGCCATGGCTCACGCGCCAACTGCCGGGCCGCCTCGCCACCGACATTCCGGTCGTGGCCGCGCGCAGCTGGGAGACCCTCGGGTCGTTCGTCCGTTCCCAGGCGTTCGTCGGGCTCCTCGACGCCGTGTTCATCGGCCTGGGCCTGTGGATCGTAGGCGTGCCCCTGGTCCTGCCGTTGGCAGTCCTGACCTTCGTGTCTGCGTTCGTTCCGATTGTGGGAGCTCTCTTCGCCGGACTGGTGGCGGTGCTCATCGCGCTGGTGTCGAACGGTCCGGCCGACGCGCTGATCGTCCTGGCCATCATCGTCGCGGTGCAGCAGCTCGAAGGAAACGTCTTCCAACCCATGATCCAGAGCCGCAGCCTCGGTCTCCACGCGGCGGTGGTCCTGCTGGCCGTCACCTTGGGCGGCAGCCTGGCCGGCGTCGTGGGCAGCCTGCTGGCCGTACCGGTGGCCGCACTCATCGCCGTCGTCTGGAACTACCTGCGCGACCAGCTCAGCGAACCAGCACCTGGGCCGGAAGCCGGTGAAGGGCTCCCCGCCGCTGCCGGCCCGTCATAGAACCGTGGACCCCGGGTGCTCGATGCGGCCGCCTCCCGGGGTCCGTTCCTGCTCCGGTACGTCAGCTCTGCCTCAGCCAGCGCTCGTTGTGGGTGACGGCCCACGCCTCCCGCGCCGTTTCCTCGCCGTGGCGGTCGCCCGGTTCCCTGAAGAAGATCCCGCCCGCGATCGTATTGCTGGTCGCGCCGCCCGCGCCGACGGCCTCCACGCCGGTCGACGCGTCGAGTCCGCCGCGCCGTCCCCGGCACCACCGAAGGAGGATGCAGGCGCAGGCGCGGCAGTGAAGGCGAGGTCGGTGAACTCCCTGCCCTGGAGGACCGGCCCGTTCTGGGTACCGCCACTGATGTGATTCGCCACCGCCCCGTCCCCGGCACGCACCAGGGTGGCCTGCTCCTGCCACGCCGCGAGACCGGCACGGAAGTCCTCGTCCACCGCGGCCCGCACCGCCAGCCCCGTACTCAGCGCCTGCGCCCGGCCCTGCTCGCCCGGATCCGCGGCAAGACGCGTCAGTTCCGCCTCGCCGGAACCGATCGCAGGGGCCTGCCCACCATCCCGTCCCAGCGGGCGCCGCACCAGCGCACCCAGCCCCGCCCAGCCCTGTCGGCCTACCTCGCCGGCGACCTCGCCGGCCAGCGCCACCAGCAGCCCCACCGATACCGGATCCATTACCCGCCATCCTCACCTTGAGAAATCAGGCACTTCTACCGAGTTACGAAGGGAGGAGGCGAGTGGTTCCCGTCACACCCCGCCGTCGGCTTCTTCGACGCTGCGATCGGCGCGCTCCGCTGCCGTGGGCCTGCTCCAGGAGTGGATCGGGCGGGTCGGGGAACGCGGACGCCGTGGTGGGCGTTGGTGCTACTACGGGAAGACGATGGGCGGAGCCGCCTTCCGCTGACCTTGACGGGGAGGACCCATGAGTACGGCCAAGGACCTGTTCATCATCGCCATGGAGCAGGAGCCGGACCGCCCTGTCGGACAGGGCGACCTGTCGCTGGCGCTCGCGGGCGCTGAGCTGGTCGACCTCCTTGGAGCGGAGGCTGCGGCCCTGGACGGCGACCGCATCGTGCCGGGCGCGGAGACCGAGCCGCACGATCCCCTCCTGGTCGAGGCGACGGCGACGTTCGTCCGGCAGGCGCCGTACGAGCGCGTCGAGGACTGGCTGTGGCGCCGCGGCCGGGACCTCGCGGCGACGTACCAGGCCGCCCTGGAGGAGGCCGGCCAGCTGACACGGGGGCGCCGCGGCCTGCTGCCCTTCGGCAACGACCGGCTGGAGCCGGCCGATACGCCCGTCCGGCGCCGGGCGCACGGGCGGTGGGAGGAGGGCGAGCCCGTCCTCGCCGCCCTCGGCTCCGCCGTGGGAATCGGGGGCGCCGAAGGCGATGCGGGAGCCGAGGCCGGGGGCAGGACCGAGCCCGGTCTCCCGGATGAGGCGGTGACGACCGTCCTGGCTGTCGTCAACGACGCGGTGACGGAGCTCGCGGCCGTACAGCAGCGGCGGTCCATCGAGAACGCCGCCTTCGCCAACGTCTGGCGCGTCCCGTGAGTTGCCCTTCGTGACCGTCCCCGGTGACGTGGCCGGACGTCGCCCGGTCCTGCGAAGGCGCCGCGCCCGGTCGCTTCCGGTTGTCACATCCCCAGGGAGACACCTGATGCCGGGAGGCGGTGGCAGGAAGCCGGGGGTGCCGCGGCAGGCCACCCCCTGATGACCCTCATTCAGGAGGGTGGCATGCTGCAGGTGTACCGCCCCGGAGGTCTGACCACCGGGTGGCGAGGACGACTTCATCAACGGCTCCACGGGCAAGGCATACGACAGTGATCTCCCCGACCCGCACGGCGTGCACCTTCCGCAGCAGCAGGGCCGGTGCGGTGATCGCGGCGGCCGCGGTCTTCGCTGTCGTCACGGGCTGTGGCTCCGGCACCGACGAACAGGCAGGCGGCACCACGAGCCGTCCCGTCGGGGACACCAGCATCACCGCCGAGCCGGGGGAGCGGTTCACCCTCACCGTCGACCAGAACGCCTCCACCCGCGAGTACTGGTACCTGGTCGCCCCTGGGCCCGACAGCTCCGTGCTCGTCAGCCGCGGCCAGGACCACGCCCCGCACGCCGGCGAGGAAGCAGCGGCCGGTGCCGGCGGCCGGCTCACCTTCACCTTCGAGGCCAAGGCCAAGGGGACCACTCGGTTCACGCTGCTGCACTGCACGTTCACCACCTGTCAGGGCAACACCTCGACCCTGCCCCCCGGGGCAGCCGAGCCCTCGGCCTCCCCTGCCACGGGCACGGCCACCTCCTCAGCGGCGCCCGAGCGCATCACCTACACCGTCACGGTCGACTGATCCGCGGCGGGCACGACGAGCAGGACCGCCCGGCACCCGTGCCCGTCGGGGCGTCAGGGGCAGCGCAAGAATGAACGGACGACCTGCCCGATCGACCTCGTCCAGGGGAGCACCGCATGACCACGGTGACCGACATCGATGCCCGCGGAACGCAGCACTGCGAGACGACCACCCTGGGGCTGTTGCTCCGGCACCAGGGACTCGATCTGTCCGAGCCCATGCTGTTCGGTCTCGGCTCAGGGCTGTCCTTCGTCTACTGGGACAGCAAGAACATGGGCTTTCCCTTCCTCGGAGGGCGGGTCAAGCCTTTCGAGCTCACTCGGAACCTGGCCGCCCGGCTCGGGCTGCAACTCCGGGTCCAGGAGACCACTTCCCCGCGCAAGGCATGGGACAACGTGGCGGCCGCGATCGACGCCGGCCACCCCGTCGGACTCCAGCTCGACAGCTACCACCTGGACTACTTCGGCTCGAAAGTCCACTTCGGCGGCCACATCGTCGCCCTGTACGGCTATGACGACCGCTGCGCCCGTCTGGTGGACACCGAGCAGCAAGGCGGAGCGGTCTCCACCAGCCTGTCCAGCCTCGCTCGGGCCAGGGCCGCGCGGGGGCCGATGAGTGCCAGGCACCGGTCCTTCACTCTCACCGCTCCGACGAACATGGACGCCCCGCGCGGACAGATCATCCCGGCCGTCACCGCCTGCGCGGACGCCTTCCTCGACCCGCCCATCGCCAACCTGGGCCACCGCGGCATCGAGAAGGCCGCCCGGCTGGTGCGCACCTGGCTCCAGCGCACCGATGATCCGCAGCGGGACCTGCCCCAGGCGGCTCTGATGATGGAGAAGGCCGGCACGGGGGGTGCCCTGTTTCGCAACCTCTACCGCGACTTCCTCGCTGAATGCACCGATCTGCTCGACAGCAGCCATCTGCGTACCGGGCACAGGTTGTACGCCGAGGCAGCCGTCCTCTGGACGGAAGCAGCGGCGTTGATCAAGGAGGCTGGTGAAGGGGCCGATGCCCGGTGCCTCGCCCAGGCCGGCGCGGTCATGGGCGATCTGGCGCGTATCGAGCGCGAGGCCATGCACGAGCTCAGACGCCTCGACGCGGGCACGGTGGCTTGACCGCGATGTGAGACTTGGAGCATGGACATGGGACGTGAGTCGCGGTGGGAAAAGGACGCAATGACGGTGGAGATCGTTTTCGCCCTGGTGACTGCCGCCGTGCTGGCTGCGGTGGTCTTCGCCGCCGCTTGGTGCCTTGTCCAGGCCTTCGGTCTCTCTGGGTCAGCAGAGAAAAGCGTGTTGGTGGGGGGCGCACTGCTCGGGGCAGTGGCCGGAGTGTGGCGTCTGGTACGCGTGCTGCTTCGGTTCGACGTGCAGCGCCGAACGGGCCACTGAATACGGCCCCTTCCGCTCGTTGCCGGTCCAGGCCGAGGACGGCCCGGGCGCGATCCGTAAGAACTGCCCAGGTGTTCGTTGCGGCGATCGACATCGACAGTCCGTCGGTGAGCCACCGATGTGCCCCGGTCGTGTCGAGGACAGGCCCGGCCGTAGCGGTGCCGACCAGGGCCCAGTACCCCTCCCACCGGGAGTCGAAGCCGGATGACCGCGACACCGGCCCGCGCAGGTGTGCCCGGAAGGCGGGGATGTCCGACTCCCGCCGGGCGCGCCCGTGGGCGGACACGAACGCGTCCACCGCGCCCCCGGCGCCCGGCGGCAGGCTCGGGGCCGAGCGGCGGCCGTCAGCGCGGCGGCTTCGTCGATCTCCGCGGAGAAGGCCGGGCCGTCCCTCCCCTCTTCGTCGTGGTCCTGGGTCCAGCGGGTGAAACCGGGCGTGGAGATGAGCAGGCGCAGCTCGGCGTGGGCCAGGGCCGTGGCGGGGACGGGGTCCTGAGGCGTGGTGGGGGCCAACAGGGCGAGCACGATGTCGAGTCGAGGCTTGGGCAGGGCCGCGGTCAGCTCGCGGTACCAGTGATCAGCGAGCGTGCGGTGCGCCTCCGGGCCCCGCTGCACGCGGGAGCGCATCTCCAGGTGCCGGAGCCGCTCCCCGCCGCGGCAGTCGCCCAGTGACGTGAGCGTCGCCTCGCGCCATCGCGGTGCGTGGCAGGGGAGCGGGCCCGCCGGTGCTGGACCGGCATGGAGATCGCGCCGAAGCGGAGCCCTCCGTTCCCGTCGTCTGTCAAGTGACGAATTGCCGGGACTACGGCTCCTTCCCTGCCCCGGGCAGGGTGGCAATCGACCGTCCTGCGGAAAGCAGGAGCGACATGCCATCCGGACCGGAGGACCCGATGTTCCGTCGTGCAGGGAGCTTTGTGACCCGTCGCCCCCGACTGGTCCTCCTCGCCGCGTTCGTGTTCCTGCTGCTGTCGGCCGTGTTCGGCGCCGACGCGACCGGCCGGCTGAAGACCCAGGGGTACGACGACCCGCGGTCCGAGTCCAGCCGAGCCGCCATCCTCGCCGCCCGGCACTCGGGGTCCCCGCCCAACCTGGTCGTCGTCGCGCAGGCCCGCGCCGGCTCCGTCGACAGTCCGGCCGCCCGGGCTGCGGGCGAGGCCCTGACCAGGCGTCTCACCGCCGAGCCGGACGTCGGTGCGGTGACCTCGTACTGGAGCGGCGGCGCGGCGGAGCTGCGCGGCCGGGACGGCCGCGCAGCCATGCTGGTCGCGCACGTGGACGGCGAGGGGGACCGGCTCGGCGCACGGGTCGAGCGACTGCGGGAGGAGCTCACCAGGCTCACCACCCGGTCCGGTACCGGATCCGGGGCCGCTGCCCTGACAGTGCGGGTCGGAGGGTCCGCGCTGGTCGACGCCGAGCTGCAGCACCTGTCGGAATCCGATCTGAAGCGGGCCGAAGCCGTCGTCCTGCCCGGCACCCTGGTCCTGCTGGTCCTGGTGTTCGGCAGCGTCGTGGCCGCGGCCCTCCCCCTGCTCGTCGGCGTCCTCGCCGTGGTCGGGACCCTGCTTGCCCTGAAGGTCCTCGGCAGCGTCACCGACGTGTCCGTCTTCGCGCTGAACCTCACCACCGCGCTCGGCCTGGGCCTGGGCATCGACTACGGCCTGCTGGTCGTCTCACGCTTCCGTGAGGAGCTGACGGGCGGGTACGCACCGCGCACCGCCGCCGTACGGACCGTGCGCACCGCCGGCCACACGATCGTCTTCAGCGCCGCGACCGTCTCCGCCGCGCTCGCCACCCTGCTGGTCTTCCCGCCCTACTTCCTGCGGTCCTTCGCCTACGCGGGCATCGCCGTCGTGGTGATCGCCGCGGTGAGCGCCGTGACCGTGCTGCCCGCCCTGCTCGCGCTGCTCGGGAAACGGGTGAACGCCTGGGCCGTCCCCTGGCGCCGCCGGGTCCACGCCGGATCCCGCTCACGGTTCTGGGAGGGGCTCGCGCGGATCGTCGTACGCCGTCCGCTGCTGGCGGCGCTGCCGGTGGTCGGGCTGCTGGCGCTGCTCGCCGGGCCGTTCGCCCACGCAGGGTTCGCCACCCCCGACGACCGGGCGCTGCCGACGGCTTCGTCCGCCCGGCAGACCGGCGACCTCGTGCGCGACGCCTTCGACATGAAGGGCGCCGGCGCGCTCACCGTCGTCACCACCGGTACGGCCTCCTCGTCGGCGCGCGAGGACCACGCCCGCGAGCTGTCCGCACTGCCGCAGGTCGCCCAGGTCGTGACGCCCGGGGGCACCTTCCGCGACGGGGCGCCCGCCCCACTGCCCGGCTCCACCCGGTCCGCCGGTTCCGCCGGTTCCGCAAGTACCTCCGCCGACCCCGCCCGGCTGTCCGTGGTACCGCTGGTGGACCCGCAGTCACGCGCCGCGCAGCAGCTCGTACGCGACATCCGGGCGATTCCCGGCCCGGCCGGCACCGAGGTCCTCGTCGGCGGTCCGAGTGCCGTACTGGTGGACGCCAAGGACACGGTGGGGGACCGGATCCCGCTGGCCCTCACCGTGATCACCGCGACCACCTTCGTGCTGCTGCTCGGCTTCACCCGCAGCCTGCTGCTGCCGCTGAAAGCCATCGCGCTGAACGCCCTGAGCCTCGCCGCGGTCCTCGGTGCCATGACGTGGATCTTCCAGGCCGGCCATCTGCGGGACCTGCTCGGCTTCACCCCCGGTCCGCTCAGCACCACCATGCCCGTGCTGCTGTTCTGCATCGTCTTCGGGCTGTCGGTGGACTACGAGGTGTTCGTCCTCGCGCGCATCAAGGAGGCGCACGACGCCGGGCAGGACGACGCCTCCGCCATCGTCTCGGGCATGGCCCGCACCGGCGGCATCGTCACCACGGCCGGAGCACTGCTCGCCTTCACCCTGCTCGGCTTCGGCACCTCCCGGGTCTCGCTCCTGCAGTTCTTCGGGATCGGCGCGGGTCTGGGCGTCCTCCTCGACGCGACGCTCGTGAGGGGCGTGCTCGTACCGGCGCTCATGCGTCTGGCGGGCGGCCTGAACTGGTGGACGCCGTGGCCACTGCGGCGCAGGCCGTCGCACCCCACGTCGCCGCCCCGGGAGTCCCTCCCGCCCCCGGAGCCCCACGCCCGGCTGCCGCAGAGCGCCGCGGGCCCGCCGCGGCCCGCGCGATCCCCCTCTCCGGGCGTACCCCCCGGCCCCCGGCCCGCATCCGCGGCCGACCGCGAGTACGCCGCCGCGCATACCACCCGCACCGTCCCCACCACCCCGGCCGTCCGGCCCGGGCAACACGAGAAGGAAGACCCGTCATGACTGACATCGCCATCGTCGGACTCGGCTGCCGCTTTCCCGGAGCCCACGACATCCGCGCCTACTGGAAGCTCCTGATGAGCGGGGAACGGCAGTTCTCCGCGGTCCCCGAGCAGCGTTGGAACCACGACGTCTTCCACGACCCCGGCGCTCCGTCGGCCCCGCACGCCGCCTACACCGACCAGGTCGCCTTCCTCGACGACGTGGACCGCTTCGACGCCCTGCACCACGGGATGCCGCCCGCCCGGGCGCGGGCCACGGACCCGCAACACCGGCTGATGCTCGACGTCACCCGCGAGGCCCTCGACGACGCGGGACTGGGCAGGGGCGACTTCGACCGGGAGAACACCGGGGTCTTCTGCGCGATGTCGGTGTCCGATTACAAGGACGTCATGACGGCCCCGATCCGGGCCATCGCCCTGGCCGACCAGGCACGGCGGTCCGCGATCTGCGACGGGGACGGCGACGCCGACGGCGTCCTCGACGCGGTCCGCGAGCACGCCGCACGGCTCGGCACCGTACAGCCCTTCAGCCTGCCCGGGAGCCTGCTCAACATGGCGGCCGGAACGGTCAGCCGCCGGTTCGACCTCGGCGGCCCCAGCTTCGCCGTCGACGCCGCCTGCTCCGGCTCCCTCGTGGCCCTGGACCAGGCCGTGGCACAGCTGCGCCAGGGCGGCTGCCGGATCGCCGTCGTCGGCGGCGTCTACGTCAACCTGACCCCCGACAGCCTGATCGGCTTCTCCACGCTGCGGGCGCTGTCCGCAACCGGGGTGTGCCGCCCGTTCGACGAGGAGGCCGACGGGTTCGTGCTCGGCGAGGGCGCCGGGGCCGTGGTCATCCGGCCGCTCGCGGACGCCCTCGCCGCCGGCGACCGCGTCTACGCGGTGATCAAAGGCGTCGGCTGCGCCAACGACGGTGCCTCCCCGGGCCCGCTGGCTCCCGCGCCCGAGGGCCAGCTGCGCGCACTGCGCCGGGCGTACCAGGACGCGGGCCTCCCCCCGTCGTCCGTGAGCTTCCTGGAGGCACACGGCACCGCCACCCGGGCCGGTGACCGCGTCGAGATCGAGGCGCTGCGCCGGCTGCGCACCGAGTACCCCGACGACGACCCCTCGCTCTGCTACCTCGGCGCGGGCAAGGCCCTCATCGGGCACTCCCTGGCCGCGGCCGGCATGGCAGGACTGATCAAGACGGCCCTGGTCGTCCACCACCGCACGATCGTGCCGCAGCCGCGCACCACCCCGCATCCCGATCTGGGCATCGGGGCCGCGGGTCTGCGGTTCGCAGAAACCGCACGGCCCTGGCCGCGTACGGGCGCTCCACGCCGGGCCGCCGTCAGCTCGTTCGGCTTCGGCGGTACGAACGTCCACGTGGTGCTGGAGGAGGCTCCCGTACCGGCATCCGCACCGGCCCCCGCCTCACCCGCGCGGCCGGTGACCGCAGGCGGCACGCGGGGCACGCAGGACGCTGCGCAGGTCGTCCTGCTCTCGGCCGGCTCCGCCGAGCTGCTCGACCTGCACATCGGTGAGGTGCTGGACGCGGTGGAGCGAGCCCCCGGCACGCCGGTGGCGGCGCTGGCGCACACCCTGGGCGGTCGTGAGCCGCTCAAGGCCCGGCTCGCGATCGTGGCCGCCGACACACAGGAGTTCGCCCGGCGGCTGCTGCGGGCCCGCGGGCGCCTGGCCGAAGGCGCCCGCGGCGACCTCGGCGAGGGCGCGTTCGCGGCGGACGCTCCCCTGCCCGCCGCGCAGCGCCGCATCGCCTTCGTCTTCCCGGGCCAGGGAAGCCAGCGCCCGGACATGATGCGGGACCTGTACGAACGGTTCGTTGGCTTCCGGACCGTGGCCGACGCGCTCGGCTCCGTCGTCCGCTGCGACACGGACTTCGATCCCACCGCGCTGCTGTACGGCGGGACGGCGCCCGGCGACGGCCGCGGCGGCGGTACCGTCGAGGAGCTCAGGCAGCGGCTCGCCGACACCGAGGTGTGCCAGCCGCTCCTCGGCACCGTCCAGATCGCCGCCACCCGGCTGCTCGCCGACTGCGGCGTGGTCCCGGACCTGGCCCTCGGCCACAGCGTCGGGGAGTTCGCCGCGGCCACGGCCGCCGGGGCCCTCACCGGCGAAGAGACCGTAAGGCTGCTGGCGCACCGGGGCGCGGCCCTCGGGCGGACGGGGAACGGCCCGCGGGGCGGCATGATCGCCGTGCAGAGCGACCCGGAGACCTGCCGGAGGCTCGCCGACGGGATCGACGACGTGTGGCTCGCCTGCTTCAACCACCCGCGGCAGGTCGTGCTCAGCGGCACGCCGCAGGGTCTCGCCCACGTCCGGCGGGCCTGCGCCGACGCGGGCATCGTCACCGTGGCGCTGGAGGTGTCCGACGCCTTCCACTCACCGCTGCTGGTCTGCGCCGAGGAGGCCGTGCGCGCCGGCCTCGCCGGCCGCCGGGTGAGCCCTCCCCGCCTGGCGTTCGTCTCGTCCGTCAGCGGGGCCCCGTGCACCGCCCCGGAGGAGCTGCGCGAGCTGTGGGCCCGGCACGCGTCCGCGCCGGTGCGGTTCGGTGACGCCGTGCGCGCCGCGTACGACACGGGGGCGCGCCTGTTCCTCCAGGTGAGCGGGGGCGGCTCGCTCCTCGACCCGGTCCGCCGCAACCTCGCCGACCGGGAGGACGTCCACGTCGTCGCCGCGACCGGCACGACGCCGGACAGCGGACGGGCCTTCGTACGGGCTCTGGCCCGGCTCGCGGTCCTGGGCGTCCCGGTCGACCCGCGCGTGCTGGTTCCGGCGGAGGAGGCCCGCCCGGTCGACCTGCCGGTGGCGAGGCTCGCAGGACAGCCGTACTGGGCCGGGCGGACGGCTCCGCCGAAGGCGGCGCCCCCGCCGCCGGACCCGTCGCATGCGACGGGTCCGGCGGACGCGGACCCCTCGTACGCGTCCCCGTCGAACGCGGACCCGGCCGCGGCGCGGCCGGCCCGGCCGGCGGCACCCGGGGAGGCCCCCGTGGACGACCCGGTGGTGCACCCCATGGACGATCTGCGACAGCTGGTCCGGGGCCACATGGAGCCCATGTCCCGCTTCCCCGGGACCGCCCGCGCCCCGGTCGGCCAGGAGCCGGCTCCGGTCGGCGAGGAGCCGGCTCCGGTCGGCCAGGAGCACGCTCCCGCCGCCCCCGCCGCCGCGGAGGTCAACGAATCCGTGTACGCGCAGATAGCCCGGATCTCCGCGTTCCCCGTGGACCACCTGCGCCCCGAGCAGTCGTTGACCGACGAGCTCGGCTTCGACTCACTGATGCTGACCGACCTGTTCACGGCCCTCCGGCGGCAGTGGCCGCAGTGGACGTTCGACGAACACGACGCGGACCGGCCGACCGTCGGCGGCCTCGCCGCGGCCGTCGCCGGCGTCGCCCGCGTCACCGTGGAGCCGGCACCGGGGCCCGTTCCCGAACCGCGCGCGGGAGGCGACGAACCGCCGCCCCCGGCTCCCGAGGCGGACCCGCCCGCCGACCCCGGCGCCCCTGCGCCGCGGCCCGAGGAGCACACCCGCATCGACCGCTTTCCTGAGGTCACCGCCCACGCCGAGCGCGTCGGCGCCCTCGCCGGCACCGGACTGTCCAATCCGTACTTCCTCGTTCACGAGGCCGGTTTGACGGACACGACCGTCATCGGCGGCCGGGAGTTCCTCTCCTTCTCCGGCTACAACTACCTGGGTCTGGCAACGCACCCCCGGGTGAACGAGGCAGCCAAGGAGGCGATCGACACCTACGGCACCTCGGTGTCCGCCAGCCGCCTGCTGTCCGGCAGCCGCCCCCTCCACTCGGAACTCGAGGCCGAACTCGCCCGCCTCCTCGGGTGCGAGGCCTCGGTCACCCTGGCCAACGGGCACGCCACCAACGTCACCGTGATCGGCCATCTCGTCGGGCCGGGCGACCTCGTCGTGCACGACGCCCTCGCCCACGACAGCATCCTCCAGGGCTGCCGGCTCTCCGGCGCGACCCGGCGGCCGTTCCCGCACAACGACGCGGCCGCACTCGACGTTCTGCTCGGGCAGGTCCGCCACCAGTACCGGCGCGTCCTCGTCGTCATCGAGGGCGTCTACAGCATGGACGGCGACATCGCCGACCTGCCCGCCCTCGTCGCGGTCAAGCAGCGGCACGGCGCGCTGCTGATGGTCGACGAGGCCCACAGCATCGGAACGACCGGCGCGACGGGCGGCGGCGTCGGTGAGCACTTCGGCATCGACCGCTGCGACGTCGACCTGTGGTCGGGCACGCTGTCCAAGGCCCTGGCGAGCTGCGGCGGTTACGTCGCCGCGAGCAGCCCGGTCGTCGAGTACCTGCGCTACACCGCTCCGGGATTCGTCTACAGCGCCGGTATGACCCCGGCCGACACCGCCGCGTGCCTGGCATCGCTGCGGCTGCTGCGCGACGAGCCGGAGCGCGTGGTCCGGCTGGCGGAGAACGCCGCACTGTTCGTCCGCCTCGCGCGTGAGGCGGGCCTCGACACCGGGGACAGCCACGGCACGCCGGTGGTCCCGTGCATCGTCGGGGACTCGCCGAAGGCACTGCGGCTGGCGCAGGCCCTGCTGCGGCGGGGCGTCAGCGTCAATCCGATCCTCCACCCGGCCGTACCGGAGCAGATGGCGCGGCTGCGCTTCTTCGTCACGCGGGACCACACCCCCGTGCAGATCCGGCACACCGTGACCGTACTGGCGCAGGAGCTGCGTCGGCTGGACCCGGTGGCCGCCGCATGATCCGCGGCGCCGGGCACCCGGCCTTCCCGACGATCACGCAGGGCGCGGTCCACCGGTGGGGCGGAGCGGCACTCGTCGTGGCCCGGCGCCCCGACATGCGCCGGCCACCGCCCCTCTCGAAGGCGGAGCGGCGGGTGCTGGAGGCGTTGCCGGCCCGGCGGCGGGCCGAGTGGGCGCAGGGCCGGCTGCTCGCCAAGCGCCTGGTGGGGGACGCACTCGCCGTGCCGTGGGGCGAGGTGGAGATCCTGCCCCGCGATGACGGCAGCCCCCGTCTCGTGGTCGGGGGTCTGCCGGTGCCCTGGCTGCACGTGTCGGTCAGCCACACCGCCGGCCATGCGGCGGCTGCCCTGGCACCGGAACCGGTGGGGGTGGACCTGTGCAGGACGGCCTCGGCCGCCGCGGTGCACCGCGCCGCGGACCACGTCCTGTCGCCCGCGGAGATCTCCCTGATCGGCACGGGCCGGCCCGAGGCCGCGGCGGCCGCCTGGGCCCTGAAAGAGGCGGCCGTCAAGGCGGACCGCAGCTCCGTCTTCGGCCCGGCCCCGCGCCGCGTCGTGATGCTCTGTCTGCAGCCGCCCGTCCTCGCCGGGCGGCGCCGCGCGATGGTGTGGCGGGCGGACGACACGGTCCTGGCCCTCGTACTGGCGCACCCGCCCGTCCCACAGGGCCCGGCCACCGACCGCTGAAGGGCCCGGGCTGCCGTGCACCCCGCGCACCTGGACCCGAAAACGACGCCGACCGGGGGACCAGCCGGCGGGCCACAGACGACTCCCGGCGCACGACGTCACCTTCGCTCGGCCGGCTCCACCACTGCCTCCGAAACCGGATGCTGCCGTGGTGTCAGGGGCCGCCGGTGCTCAAGTGGTACTCGGCGGAGCGTTATGCTCCGCGCCTGTGGAAGACATCAACATACGACAGCCGCAGCAGGCCCAGGACACGGGCGAGGTCGTCCTGCGGTTCACGGGCAGTGTGGAGAAGAGCGAACTCCGTGAGGGGCTGAGGGTTGCCGGAACGTTTCGGCGGCTGCGTTGGCTCGCTGCCGCAGGCGCGCTCTTCATCGCACTCCTGGGGGTGCGCGTCGACGCCGAGGGCGGCTCGGTCGGCATCGGCCACGTGGCCGCGGCCGCCGTCTACGCGGCCGTGTTCGGCCTGCTCGCGCCCCGGCAGATCGTCACGCACGCCTTCCGGGCCCAGCAGGCCCACGACGGCGCGGCCTGCGTCGTCGACGGCACGGGCATCGCGGCCGTCCTCGACGGCACGGACATCAAGCGCCTGGGCTGGGATGAGATGACGCGGTACCACGAGACCCCGAACCTCTACGCCGTCGCGGGCAGGACCGGCCTCAAGAGCTGGAGGATGGTCCTGCCCAAACGACTGCTGACCGCACCCGACGCCGAACTCCTCGGCGCGGTCCTCGATTCCCGGCTGCGCCGCAGCTAGGGCACACTCGCTGGACGGACTGGGCGTGCACTCCATCCAGTTGCACGCCGGCTCCGGTGGGGGAATCCGTCCACCGCGCCGCGGCCCGCTGCCCCGGGACGGACCTGATCACCACCCCGGGCCCGGCCCCCGGGCCGTAACCGGCCCCCACCCCGGCCCGCAGGGAGGCTCTGGCAGACTGGGACGCACAACCAGGCGGTGCAGGACAGGAAACCGGTGCGATTCCGGTGCGGTCCCGCCACTGTGACCGGTCGCCCCCGCGCGGGACACCGGGAGTCAGACACTGACGCACCGCCTCTGCTCCTTCACGTCGACCAGGGGACGCGGATCCCCCGGAGAGGCCCCGCCATGTCGCGTTACCGCGCCGCCCTGCGCGCGTTCACCCCCGTCGCGCTCCTGATGTCCCTGACCGCCTGCGCCGGTTCACCCGGCACCGGGCAGGACGCGGCCGCGGGAGACGCCGCCCCCGCGCCCGGCTTCCCGTACACCGTCACCAACTGCGGTGTGAGCAGCACCTATCAGGCCCCGCCCCGGCGGGCGGTCACCATGAACCAGCACGCCACCGAGCTCATGCTCGCCCTCGGCCTCGGCGACCGGATCGCCGGCACCGCCTACCTCGACGACGCCGTACTGCCCGCCTACAAGCCGGCCTACGACAAGCTCAAGGTGCTGGCCGAGGAGTACCCCTCCAAGGAGATCCTGCTCGGCGCCGAGCCGGACTTCGTCTACGGCGGCTACGCCAGCGCCTTCGACAAGGCGCAGGGCCGCGACCGCGCAGGCCTCGCCACGTCCGGCATCAACTCCCGCCTCAACGTGGAGTACTGCACCGGGGGGAAGGCCGGCCTCGACCAGCTCAAGACCGAGATCACCGAGGTCGCGCGGACCTTCGGCGTACCCGACCGCGGTGCGAAGCTCATCGAGGAGGAGCAGCGCCGCATCGACGCCGTGGCCGCCCGCGTCAAGGACCGGCCCCGCCCGACCGTCTTCGCCTACGACTCCGGTGAAGCCACCGCCTCCACCTCCGGAGGCAACGGCGTGGGCAACGAGATCATCTCCCTCGCCGGCGGCACCAACGTCTTCGCCGACCTCAAGGACACCTTCGGCGACGTCGCCTGGGAGAAGGTCATCGAGCGAAAGCCCGAGGTCGTCCTCATCTACGACTACGGCGGCACCACCGTCGAGGCCAAGAAGCAGCGCCTGCTGAACGACCCCGCGCTCGCCGAGGTCCCCGCCGTCAAGAACCGGCGGTTCGTCGTCCTGCCGCTCTCTTCCGTCGTCCTCGGCGTCCGCGTGGCGGACGCGGTGGAAGCGCTGGGCGGCCAGCTCCACCCGAACCCCGCGTGAGGCTGCGCACGGGCGCGGTCCTCGGCGTCCTCACCGCCGCGCTCGCCGTCTCCGCGATCGCGGGCCTCGCGCTGGGCCCCGTACGGATCGCCCCCGGCCGCGTCGTCGACATCGTCATCGGCGGCCTGTCGGGGAACCGGCCCACCGGGGCCTTCGCCTCCATCGTGTGGGACGTGCGCATGCCGAGGATCCTCCTCGGCGCCGTCGTCGGGGCCGGGCTCGCCGTGGCGGGCACGGTGCTCCAGGCCCTCGTACGCAACCAGCTCGCCGACCCGTTCCTGCTCGGCGCCTCTTCCGGGGCTTCCGCCGGAGCCGTCCTCGTGATCGTCTTCGGCTCGGCCGCGGCCGGATTCGGCATGGGCGTGCCGCTGGCCGCCTTCGTGGGCTCCCTGGCCGCGCTCGTCGCCGTCTACGCGATGGCCCGGCGCGGCGGGACCATGACCACGGGCCGGCTGATCCTGGCCGGCGTGGCCGTCCAGTACATCCTCTCCGCCCTCACCAGCCTCGTCCTCGTGCTCGCCGCGCACCCCGACCAGCTCCGCTCCGTCCTCTTCTGGACCCTCGGCGGCCTCGGCGGGGCGCGCTGGGACGAACTGGCGCTGCCCGCCGTCGCGCTGCTCGTCGGCGGCGCCCTGCTGCTCGCCCTCGCCCGGCCGCTCGACCTGCTCCTCGCCGGGGAGGAGGGCGCGCACACCCTGGGACTGGACACCGGACGCTTCCGCGCCGCCGTGTTCGTCCTGACCTCGCTCGTCATCGGGGTGCTCGTCGCCTGCAGCGGGGCGATCGGCTTCGTCGGGCTGATGGTTCCGCACGCCGCCCGGATGGTCGTCGGCGCCGGACACCGGGCGCTGCTGCCGGTCGCCGCGCTGGGCGGGGCGGTGTTCCTGCTCCTGGCCGACCTGATCGCCCGCACGGCCGCCGCCCCGGAGGAGATACCGGTGGGGGTGGTCACGGCACTCGTCGGCGGGCCGTTCTTCCTCTGGATGCTGCGCCGGGCCGGCCGAACCGAAGGGGTGACGGGATGACGGAGGCGATCGGACCGGCCCGGCCGGTGGACCTCGCCGTCGAGGGCGTGCGCTACGAGACCGACGGGCACACCCTGCTCCACGGAATCGACCTCACCGCCCGGCCGGGGGAGACGGTGGGCGTGGTCGGTCCCAACGGCAGCGGCAAGACCACCCTGCTGCGCTGCGTCTACGGCACCCTGCGGGCGACCGCCGGCCGGGTGCTGCTGGACGGCGCGGACGCGGACGCGCTCACCGTCAAGGAACGCGCGCGGCGCGTCGCGGTGGTCCCGCAGGACGCGAGCGGCACCTTCGGGCTGACCGTGCGCGAGGTCGTCGCCATGGGACGCAGCCCCCACAAGCGCTTCTGGGAGCAGGACGGCCCGGACGACGCACGGCGCATCGCGGACGCCCTGGAGACCGTGGGCGCCGGCCCCTTCACGGCCCGCCGCTTCGACGAGCTGTCCGGGGGCGAGCGCCAGCGCGTCCTGGTGGCCCGGGCCCTCGTCCAGGACCCCGGCCTGCTCGCGCTCGACGAACCGACCAACCACCTGGACATCCGCTACCAGCTGGAGGTCCTCGGCCTGGTCCGGGCGCTGCCCGCCACCAGCCTGCTGGTCCTGCACGACCTCAACCTCGCCGCCGCCTTCTGCGACCGGCTGTACGTGCTCGCGGGCGGCCGCGTCGCGGCCTCGGGGCCGCCGCGGGAGGTGCTCACCCAGGACCTGCTGGCCGAGGTGTACGGGGTGCGGGCCCGTGTCGAGGTCCATCCCGACACGGGCTCGCCCAACGTCGTCTACCTGCCCGTCGCCGCGGGCTCCTGGTAACCGTACGGGCGCGTGATGATCTCCATCCCGTGCCCGGCGGGGTCCGTGAAGTACACGCCGCGGCCCCCGTCGTTGTGGTTGATCTCGCCGGGGAACCTGCCGTGCGGGTCGGCGAAGTACGGCACTCCGGCCGAGCGGATCCTCTCGAACGCCACGTCGAACTCCTCCTCGGAGAGGAGGAAGGCGTAGTGCTGCGGGGTGATCTTCTCGGCCGGAATGGTGGCGAAGTCCAGGGTGACGCCGTTGGCGGTGTCGACGGGGATGAACGGGCCCCACTCGGCCCCGACCTCGAGACCGAGGACGTGCGCCAGGAACTCGGCGGACTCCCGGTTGTCACGGGAGTGGACGATCGTGTGGTTCAGCTGTACGGACATGGGTGAATGCCTCCGGAAGGCACATCACGGGCACCTCCATGCCTCACCCGGTCGGTGACCGACACGCGATGCCGTGATCTCGATCCTAGGCAGCCCACCGCGGCGGCGCCAAGCCCTTTCCGCCGCGCACCGGGATCATGAACCCCCGTACACCGCCTTGACGTTGTCCTGCGCCGGATGGGAGCGGCCGGCCGGGCCCGCCGCGAAGACCCGCAGCAGGTTCTCCGTCACGCGCGTCGTCAGCGCCCCGGAGCGCGCGTCCAGGCCGTGGTTGCGCCCGCTGCGTCCGTCGCCCGTCGCGTCCAGGGCCTCCACCCAGCGCATCGTGCCGGTCGCGAAGACGCCCGCCCCGCTCGGCACCGTGTAGTACGCCGTGTCCTGGTGGCTGGGGCGGCCGTCGCACACCACGGGGGAGTGGGCCAGTATCTCGATCGGCCGGGGCGTGGTGAAACCGGTGTTGACCTTGTCGTACTCCACTCCGACCAGGTGCTCGAAGCGGTCGCCCGCCGTCGCGCCGGTGCCCTCGAACAGCCAGTGGCCGGGGTGGGTCACCACGTACGGGGCGTCCACCGGATAGCCGTCGTAGATCACACCGAGCAGGGAGCTCTCCGGGTCCGCGCCGGGAGCCGAGCGGAAGTCCACCGTCGCCGGATGGCCCCGTTTGAACCCCGGGTCCTGGCCGTAGGAGGACTTGTAGCAGACCAGCGTACGGTCCGGCCCCAGCTCGGAGGCCTCCAGCCGGATCCGGCGGAAGCAGCAGTTCGCGCCCAGGATCGCGATGTTCGTGCCGGCGTCGCGGGCGGCCGTGAAGTGGGCGCGCTGCTCCGGCGACCAGTACTCGTCGTGCCCGAGCGAGAGGACCGCCGCGGCTCCCTCCAGCAGCCGCTTCTCCCGCGCCACGTCGGTGGTGGTCGCGTAGGCCAGGGGTATGCCGAGCCGTTCGGCCAGTGCGATCAGCGGGGCCTCGTACACCAGGAACAGGCCAGCGCCGTCGTCGTACTCGTACGGCCGGTCGAAGGACACCGAGAGGGAACGCGAGGCGTAGCCGCCGCTGGGGCCGTCGTAACTGCCGTAGCCACCCCACCGGTTGTAGGCCTGCCAGGTGGCGACGGCGTTGACCACGACCGTGCGCCCGGCCGTCGCGGCCGACCGGACGGTGATCGGTACGAAGCGCTGGCCGCCCTCGCCGCCCTGCGCGTCCAGGCGCAGCAGGTAGCTGCCCTCGGGCCAGTCCTTCGTCCCGACGGTGGTGGTACGGGCCCACCGGGTGCGGACCATCCGGGTGCCGGCGTCGACCGTGTGCTCGGGCTGCCGCACTCCGGGCAGGGCCTCCGAACGCCACACCAGGCGGGCGCGGGCGCCGCCGTACCAGCCCATCCGGTAGGCGGAGACGGTGAACCGGGGCGCGGTCGTCGACACGTACAGGCCGAAGGACTCGCCGGGCAGCACGCTGACCCTGTCGGCGAAGCCCTCGACGGCCCGGGGCGGGCCGGCCTTCGTCACGGCCCAGTCGGCGTTGCCCGGGCGTGCGTTCTCGGCCTTCACGTCGAAGCCCTGTGCCGCTCCCGCCGACGGTCTGCCGTCCGGGGCCGCGGAGCCGCCCTTCTGGCTCGCGCGGAGGCTCCCGCTCCCGTCCCCGTCGGCGCAGCCGGCCACCGATCCGAGTCCCGCGGCCGTCGCGGCCCCCGTGGCGATCGCGAGGAACCGCCGCCTGCCCGCGCCTGCGCCGTCCCCGGCCGGCCCGGTTGTGTGCTCCTGATCCATGGGGGCACGCTATGTCACCCTGTGCGCCCCGCTTCCACCGCCCCGACGGGGGCGCCGGAGCGGGGCGCGGGTCGTGTGCTCCTGCTGTGCGGGACTACCCCAGGGGCAGGACCAGGCGGGCGGAGGTGTCCTCGGCGGACGTGAACGTGATGCTGCCGGGGGCGCCGTCGCCCGCGTCGGAGTAGAGCTGGTCCTTGCTGTTCACCACGAGCATGAGCCGGTGGTTCGGGGCGAGGTCGTAGCCGGCGGCCTGGAGCTGCCAGGTGGCCCTGCGGTCCTCGTCGGGGGCGAGCTCCCGCAGGGTGAAGGGCTCGTGCGTGATGATGCGGGCGGTGTCGTCGGGGGCCACGTCGAACAGGTAGGCCACCAGGGTCGCGTCCGGGGCGGAGCTGCGGACGGTCAGGGTGAGCCGGGGGACACCGCGGATGCGGCGGCCCGTCTGCAGCGGGCCGCTGGTCCACACGGCGAGGTGCCGGCGGTCGAAGGTGCCCGTGGGGTACGGCTTCGGGTTGCCCTTCCACTCCGCCTGGCCCGTCGTGATGATGGCGTCCACCGCGGTGGCGGCCGTGATCTGCCCGGCGGTGAACTCCCGCTTCCAGCCGGTTTCCGGCGCGGTGCCGAGGCCGCCGTCACGGCGGTCCGTGGAGGAGGCGGTGAGGTACCAGGATTCGGTGGAGGTGGTGACGTCCGCCCAGGACTGAGCCGCTTCGCGGACGGCCGGTTCGGTGATGACGTGCTGGCCGGTCCCGGGGTCGGGCTCGGTCTGGTACGTGAACATGATCTGGTTGCTCACCGGCGTCCAGCCGGGAACGCCGTTGGAGGCCCCCAGCACGTGGTGGTCGAGCCAGTCGAACGCCTCCTCGACGGGCAGGTTCGGTCCGCTGAACGGGATGGTGAGGCCGGCCCCCTCGGGCGCGGCGTGATCGCCGATCCAGAGGTTGAGCCGCTTGGGCACGGTGAGCCGCTCGAAGTGCTCGATGGTCTGGTTGGCCGGGAACAGCGTCTCGTGCCAGGTGTTGGAGATGAAGGTGGGGACGCCGCGGGCGTTGGTCTGGTCGGTGTACGAGGACGGGGACCGCTCCTTGCCCCACGCCACCACTGCGTCGAGGTTCCGGCCGGCGAGGAAGTCCTCGAGGATCTGCCGGGTGGCCGGGTCGAACTTCCGCTCGACCGGGCCACCGGTGAAGTCGATCAGGGCCTGTACGGCCTTCAGGTGCCGGGTGTCGTTCTGGTAGAGGCTGTCGGCCAGGTCGCCCCACGTGCTCAGGGCCACGACCGCGTCCACGCGGGCGGCCGGGTCGTGGGCCGCCACCAGCTGGCTGATGCCCGACCCGTAGGACTCACCGAGGAAGGCGATCCTGCTCGCTGCGAAGTGCTCCTGGGCGTAGTCGATGACGGTGGAGCCGTCGGCCCGGTCCGCGGGGCCGGCCACGTCGATCGTGCCGCCGGAGGTCCAGGGCGCGTCGACGAAGGAGCCGCCCGGGACGGGGAAGGTGAGGCCCATGCCGCGCGGTGTGTAGGCGAGGACGTGGTAGCCGCGGAGCGCCAGCTGGAGGTAGGCGTACTCGAAGAGGATCCAGCCGAACGGCGTCCAGCCCGACGGGACGATCACCACCGGCCGGGGCTCGGGGGTGTTGAGCCTGATGGTGTGGGCGGAGAGCCGCACGCCGTCCTCGGCGGTGATGCGGGGGAAGCCGAAGGTCGCCTTCTGCCGCACCTGTTCCGTCAGCTGCTGGAGTTCGGGGGTGAGCAGCGGAGTCTCGGCCGTCCCGTTCAGCGTGGCGACCAGCGCCTCGGCGACGTTGACGGCGTCCGGGTCCACGGACGTGGCCGAGGTGTAGATGCCCTGCCCGGAGATCCGGTGCAGCTGGGCCGCGGTGACGGGGGTGATCGGGTTGTCGTCCTGCGAGTGGCTCACGAAGCCGTCCTCTCGAAATCGCCGACCGGGCGGGCCGGTCGGTGCCGTGGGGGACCCGTTCTAGCCCGGCCGGTAGACCTCGTAGCCCATATCAGGACATCTACGCTCTTGGCCGCGGTCGGCGGGCTTCACCCGTCCAGACGGTTTGAACACGCCCTGCCCGCCCCGGAAGAGGGGAACGATCAATGTGCGCCGTCAGGCGATCGCCTGCGGTCCCCGAGGGGTGACGACCGATCGACTTGATCCGGCCGCAAGTACGCGGCAGAACGGGGGAGAGGGGTGGCACACACCCCACTCGGGCGTTCTAGGCTGGCTCTTTGTCGTTTCCGAACACCAGCCGGTCATGAGGGAGCGGGAAATGGCGTACAGCGGCGAAGATGAACGATTCCGCACAGGGTGGCCGGGAGTCCGGTTCGCCACGCGGCCGCCGCACCCTCATAGACTGACGACCCGTTGATCATGTACCCGTCGAGTCGGAGGAACGAAAACGCATGCGCCATCTCCCCCTGGGCAGTTCAGGTCTGCACGTGTCCGCCGTCGGCCTCGGCTGCAACAACTTCGGCGGCCGACTCGACGCCCGCGCCACCCGTGCCGTCGTCGACGCCGCCCTGGACGCGGGCGTCACCCTCCTCGACACCGCCGACATCTACGGCGGCGGGGGCGGCTCCGAGCGGCACCTCGGGCAGGCCCTGAAGGGCCGTCGCGACCAGGTCGTCCTCGCCACCAAGTTCGGCTACGACGGCGTCGACATGCAGTACGGACCGGCTGCGGGCGCGCGCGGTGGCCGCGCCTACATCCGGCGCGCCGTCGAGGAGTCCCTGCGCCGCCTCGAAACCGACCACATCGACCTGCTCCAGCTGCACAGCCACGACCCGGCCACCCCCATCGCCGAGACGCTGGCCGCGCTCACGGAACTCGTCGCCGAGGGCAAGGTCCGCTACATCGGCCACTCCAACTTCACCGGCTGGCAGCTCGCCGAAGCCGCCCACGTCGCCCGCGAGACCGGATCCGTCCCCTTCGTCTCCGCGCAGAACGAGTGGTCGCTGCTGGAGCGGTCGGCCGAGCGCGAGCTGGTCCCGGCGGCCCTGCACTACGGCGTCGGCGTACTCCCGTACTTCCCCCTCGCCAACGGCCTGCTGACCGGCAAGATCCGCCGGGGCGCACCCGTCCCGGCCGGCTCCCGCCTCGAAGGCAGGGACTCCTACCTCACCGAGGAGCGCCTCGACGTGGTCGAGGCACTGGCCGCGATCGCCGAGAAGCACGACCGTACCGTCCTCGAACTGGCCATCGGCTGGCTCTCCGCCCGCCCCGGCTGCGCCTCCGTCATCGCCGGCGCCACCTCCCCCGAGCAGATCCGCGCGAACGCGGCCGCCGGGGAACGCCCGCTCGACGCGGAGCTGCTCGCCGAGATCGACGCGATCGCCCCCGGCATCCCCTCGTAGGGGCCGCACACGCGACGAGCGCTCCCCGCGCCCCGCAGGGCATGGGGAGCGCTCGTCGCGCAGGCGAGGCGGCGGCCGCCGCCGGGTCAGGACACGATGTCCTTGCGGGAGAAACCCCGGAAGGCGAGGGCGAACAGCACCAGCGCGTACGACACCGACACCACCGCCCCCTTGACCATGCCGCCCCACTCCAGCTGCGGCTGCAGCGCGTCCGCCCACGCGAACTGCCAGTGCGCCGGCAGGAACTCCCGCCACGAGCCGAGCGCCGTCACCGCGTCCAGCACGTTCCCGACGATCGTCAGCCCGACCGCGCCGCCCACCGCGCCCAGCGGTGCGTCCGTGCGCGTGGACAGCCAGAAGGCCAGCCCCGCCGTCACCAGCTGCGACACGAAGACGAAGGCCACTGCCAGCGCGAGCCGCGGCACCGTGTCCGCGGCCGGCAGCGCCCCGCCCGCCGGGAGCTTGAGCGGCCCCCACCCGTACGCGACCGTGCCCGCCGCCAGCGCCACCACCGGCAGCAGCACGATGGCCGCCAGGCTGAAGCCCAGCGCCACGACCAGCTTGCTCCACAGCAGCCGCGCCCGTGGCACCGGCGACGCCAGCAGATAGCGCAGCGAGGACCAGCTCGCCTCCGAGGCCACGGTGTCCCCGCAGAACAGCGCCACCGGCACCACCAGCAGGAAACCGGCCGACACGAACAGACAGGTCGCGGCGAAGTTCGCACCCGAGGCGGTGGCCGTGTCGATCAGGGTGATCCGGTTGCCGCCGCCGCGCCGGCCCTCCGGGCCGCCGCCCACCGCGAACGCGATGATCATGATGAAGGGCAGTGCGGCCAGCACCCCGCCCATCACCAGCGTCCGCCGTCGGCGCCACTGCCGCAGCGCCTCCACGCGCAGCGGCAGCGTACGGCTCGCCCGGTAGCCCGGAGCCACCTCCCGCGCCGTCGTCGCCGTACTCACGCCGCACCTCCGATCAGGGTGAGGAACGCGTCCTCGAGTCTGCGGTGCGGCCCCACTCCGGTCACCGGCACCTCCAGCCGCACGAGTTCGGCGATCAGCCCGGCCGCCGTCGCGCCTTCGAGCCGTACGAGCAGACCGTCGTCCGCGGCCACCACCGAACCCACGCCCTCCAGCGCCGCCACCTTCTCGACGGCCACCTCGTCCACCGGCTCGGCCAGGGTCACCAGCAGCGTGTCGCCGCCCCCGGTGATCTCGGCGACCTCGCCCGCCGCCACCCGCTGCCCGCGGTCCATGACCACCAGGTGCGTGCACGACTGCTCGACCTCCGACAGCAGGTGGCTGGAGACGATCACGGTCCGTCCGCTGGCCGCGTACCGGATCATCACGTCGCGCATCTCGCGGATCTGCGGCGGGTCCAGACCGTTCGTCGGTTCGTCGAGGATGAGCAGGTCCGGCATCCCGAGCATGGCCTGCGCGATCGCGAGCCGCTGCCGCATGCCCTGCGAGTACGTGCGCACCGCGCGCTCCAGCGCGTCGCCGAGCCCCGCGATCTCCAGGGCCTCCGCCATGTGCGAGTCCTCGGCCGGGCGGCCGGTGGCCTGCCAGTACAGCTCCAGGTTGGCGCGGCCCGTCAGGTGCGGCAGGAAACCCGCGCCCTCGACGAAGGCCCCGACCCGTGACAGGACCGGCGCGCCGGCCCGCACCGCGTGCCCGAACACCCGGATCTCCCCGGCGTCCGGCGAAATCAGCCCCATCAGCATGCGCAGGGTGGTGGTCTTACCGGCCCCGTTGGGCCCGAGCAGTCCCAGCACCTGCCCCTTCTCGACCCGGAACGACAGGTCCCGCACCGCGTACCGGTCCTGCGACTTCGCGTACCGCTTCGTCAGTCCCGTGATCTGGAGCGGTACGTCGGCCAGTGCCGGGTCCGGCTGCGGTACGCCGGACCGCGCCCCGGCGGAGCCCTTCCCCGTCCGGCGCAGACCGAGCAGTGCCGCGGCCAGGACCAGCGCGCCCAGCGGCAGTCCCCAGGTCCACGCGGGCAGTCCCGCCGTGGCGGTCCGCACCTGCGGGGCGACGGGCACGGTCAGGGGGCCGTCCACGGAGACCGTGTAGGCGGCCGACGCGGCCGGGCTCGCATAGCCGAGGTCCGTGGCCGCGACGACCAGCCGCAGGCGGTGTCCGGCTGCGAAGGAGTGGTCGATCGCGGGCAGCCTCAGCCGCACGGTCGCACCCTGCTGCGCGTCCTCGACCCGCAGCGGGGCGACCAGCTGGGAGGGCAGCACCTGCTGCCGCCCGTCGGGCCCCACGTCGTAGACCTTGCCGAACAGGACGGCCGACCCGTCCGCGGCCGTCGACCTCAGCTTCAGGGTGACGGTCGGGGTCCCGGTGATCTGCAGGTCCTCGTCCAGCGGCGCCGACTCGAAGCGGGCGTTCTGCCCGGGGAAGTCCAGCGAGAGCCCGGCCCCGAAGGAGGCCAGCTGCCCGCCGATGCCGGGCAGGGAGGACAGCGCGGGCGGCGCGCCGCCCGCCGGGTTGGTGAAGGCCTGCTCCCGCCCGGTCAGGGCGAACTCCCGCGGGCCGGATGCCAGACCCGGGTAGCGGTCGCCGCTCGCGCCGCGCAGTATCACCTCGCCGTCGGTGGAGTCGATGCCGCCGGAACGCGAGACCCGGAACGCCGGGCCGGTGTCCACGCCCTCGTCATCCCCCAGGTGGCGGTCGAACCAGGCGGCCACCCGGGCCTCCACCCGGTCCGCCTCGCGCATGCCGCCGTCGTGCCCGCCGGCCGCCCAGTCCACCGCCACGGGTGCGCCGTTCGCCGCGATGGCAGCGGCCATGGCGTCGGCCTGGTCCAGCGGGAAGAGGGAGTCGTCCTGGCCCTGCACGACGAGGGTCGGCACCGTGATCCGGTCGGCGACCGCCGACGGGCTGCGCCGTTCCAGCAGGGTACGGGCCTCGGCGTCGGGCTTCCCGGCCACGGCCACGCGTTCGTACATCGCGCACAGCTCCGGGGTGAACCTCCCGCAGCCGGGTCCGGCCGACGCGCCGTCCCGGGGTCCGGTCCCGGTCGCGGCACCGTTCGCGGCTCCGGTCGCGGCATCCGGCCGTCCGACGCCGCCGTCCTGCGGCCGTCCGACGCCGCCGTCCTGCGGCGCCGTCCCGGCCTGCTGCATCCCGCCGGCCGACCCGGTGGTGAAGAAGATCCCGGACCACAGCTTCTTGAAGACGCCGCCGGGGAAGAGGGAGTCCGCGAGGTTCCAGTAGGTGATCTGCGGGGCGATCGCGTCCACGCGCCGGTCGTAGCCGGCTGCCAGCAGCGAGACGGCACCGCCGTAGGAGGCCCCGGACACGCCGACGCGCGGGTCGCCGGCCGCGTCGAGCCGCACCTCGGGCCGCGCCGCGAGCCAGTCGATGAGCCGCGAGACGTCCTTGACCTCGTGCTCGGGGTCGTTCAGCCCGATCCGCCCGCCGGATCGGCCGAAGCCGCGCGCCGACCAGGTCATGACGGCGTAGCCGTCGCGTGCCAGCCGTTCGGCCTGTTCGCGGACGTCGTCCTTGCTGCCCCCGAAGCCGTGCCCGAGGAGCACGGCGGGACGTCTCCCCCCACCGTCCTGCCCGTCGCCCGCGACGAAGTAGGAGGTGTCGATGTCGGCGCCGGGCATGTTCAGGACCTGGTCCTGGCGGTGCACGGCGGGCGTGTCGCCGGACGCGGACGCGGCCGTCCACGTACCGCCACCCGCCACGACGGCCAGCGCGGCAGCGCCCGCGAGCAGTCGGTCTCGGCGCCGCCGGGGCATTCGGAGCTTCATACGGGCACCCTAATCGGCCGGTACCCGGCCTCGGAGCACCCACAGGCGGAACTCCGGACCTTCTCAGGGAGTAGTCCGCGGCCGGCGCGTACCGCACCTGCGGTACGTCCGTCCGACCTGCACACCGCTCCGCCGGGCGGGAGGATGGCCGCATGCTGCTGGCCGATGTCGCTCGCGTGTCCAGGGAAGTCGCCGCCACTTCCGCCCGTTCCCGCAAGACCGCTCTGCTCGCGGAGCTCTTCGCCGCCGCCCCGCCCGAGGAGGCCGGGCTGGTCATCTCCTACCTCTCCGGACGGCTCCCGCAGGGCCGGCCCGGCATCGGCTGGCGCACCCTGGCCCAGGAGAGCGCACCGGCGCCGCAGCCCACCCTCACCGTCCGCGACGTCGACGCGGCGGTGAGCGCCCTCGCCGCGGAGGCCGGCGCCGGCTCCGCCGCCCGGCGCAGCGCCCTCGTCGCCGGCCTCCTGGGCGCGGCCACCGAGGCCGAGCAGGCCTTCCTGCGCAGCCTGCTCTCCGGCGAGGTGCGCCAGGGCGCGCTCGACGCGGTGGCCCTGGACGGCGTGGCCGCGGCCGCCGGGGTACCGGCGGCCGCGTTGCGCCGGGCGGTGATGCTGGACGGCTCCCTGCCCCGGGTCGCCGAGGCGGTGCTCGCCGAGGGCGCCGAGGCGCTGCGCGCGGTGACCCTGCGGGTGGGCCGGCCCGTCCAGCCGATGCTGGCGGGCACCGCCGGATCGGTCACCGAGGCGCTCGCCGCGCTCGGCCCGTGCGCGGTGGAGGAGAAGCTCGACGGCATCCGGGTGCAGGTCCACCGGGAGGGGGAGGACGTACGCATCTACACGCGCTCCCTCGACGAGATCACCGGGCGGCTGCCGGAGGTGGCGGAACTGGCCCGGTCGCTGGCGGGGCAGCGGTTCATCCTCGACGGAGAGGTCATCGGGCAGACGGCGGACGGCCGCCCCGTCCCCTTCCAGGAGATCGCGAGCCGGGTCGGCTCCCGGGTGGACGTGGCCGCCGCCCGGCGGACGCTGCCGGTCGTGCCGTATTTCTTCGACGTCCTGGCCGTCGGCGACGACGTCCTGCTCGACCTGCCGGTCCGTGAGCGGTACGAGGCCCTCGCCGCCCTCGTGCCCGAGGCCGCCCGGGTCGGCCGCCTGGAGGTGCGGGACCCGGCGGCCCAGGAGGCCGAGGCCGTGGCGTTCTGGGCGGAGACCCTGCGCCGCGGCCACGAGGGCGTGGTGGTCAAGGCCCTGGACTCGGCGTACGCGGCCGGCCGGCGCGGCAGGTTCTGGCTGAAGGTGAAACCGGTGCACACCCTGGACCTGGTCGTGCTCGCCGCCGAATGGGGCCACGGCCGGCGCACCGGACTCCTCTCCAACCTGCACCTGGGGGCGAGGGCCGCCGACGGTACCTTCGCCATGCTCGGCAAGACCTTCAAGGGCCTCACCGACGAGATGCTGCGGTGGCAGACGCAGGCGCTGCGCGCGCTCGCCACCTCGGACGACGGGTTCACCGTACGGGTCCGGCCGGAACTGGTGGTGGAGATCGCCTACGACGGCCTGCAGCGCTCGCCGCGCTACCCGGCCGGAGTGGCCCTGCGCTTCGCCCGCGTGCTGCGGCACCGCCCGGACAAGACGGCGGAGCAGGCCGACACCGTCGAGACGGTCCTGGGCCGGGGGAACACGCCCTGAGCCGGGCCATCGAACCGTCGTAGGACGGCGATAGACGCGCGGGCCAAGGTGGCCGTCCACGTGCCGGGCCCTGACGGACGGCACGTGTCACGACGGGCCCGCCCCGTCGCTCCGCCCACCCGTGACCGTGACCCGCCGCGCCAGGAGCCGCCATCGTGGACGTTGACTCCGTGCTGTCCCCCCGGGCACTCCCCGGCACCGACGCTCCCCGCGACGGCGTACCCCCGCCGGTGCAGACGGGGCGCCTGCACCGGGTCCGGGTCGCCGCTGCCGCGGTCCTCCACGGCTCCGGTGCCGTCGCCGCCGCCCTCCTCGCCGTCGCCGCCATCGGCGCGATCATCGGCGAACCGGTCCTCATACCGTCCCTGGCCGCCAGCGCCGCCGTCCTGCACTACACCCCGGCCCTGCCCACGGCCCAGCCCCGGACCGTCGTCCTGGCCCACCTCCTCGGCGCCGCGGCCGGTTACGCGGTCCTCGCGGTCGCGCCGAGCAGCCCCTGGAGCGCGGCCCTGGCCGGAGGGCTGACCTTCGCCGCCACGAGCCTCACCCGGACCCAGCACTCGCCCGCCTGCGCCACCGCCGTCGTCGTCGTGTTCCAGGCCCCGGCCCCCGCGCGGTTCGTCCCGCTGTTGTTCTGTGCCACGGCGGTCCTCGTCCTCGGCGGTCTCGCCGCCTCCCGCCTGCACCGGTCGGCGCCCCGGTACCCCGTCCGCTGGTGGTAGCCGGGGCAGCCCCCCGGTGAATGCGCGAGCCGTTTGCCTCAGAGGCAAGGAGATTTGCCGGAAAGGCAAGACTCTGGCTCAATCAGGGACATGAACCCCGGTCCCGCCCCCGACCGCTCCGACGCCACGGCCGACGAGCTGCCCGCCGTGGCACCGCAGCTGCGCGAGCTGCGCCGGCGCGCCGGTCTCACCCTGGAGGCCGCCGCCGCCCGGGCGCGGCTCTCGCCCGCCCACCTGTCCCGTCTGGAGACCGGGAGGCGGCAGCCCTCGCTGCCGCTCCTGCTGGGGCTCGCCCGCACCTACGGTACGACGGTCTCCGAACTGCTCGGCGAGACCTCCCCCGTCGCCGATCCCATCGTACGGGCCGGCGGTCCCGGTGCCCGCGAGGCCGACGGCTGGACGTACTGGCAGGCGGGCGGCGCCGGCCGCGGGATGCAGGCGCTGCGCGTGCACGTCCCGTACGGCAGCGGCCCGGACGAGCTGGTCCGCGTCCACCCCGGTGAGGAATGGCTGCACGTCCTCCAGGGGCGGCTGCGCCTGCACCTGGGCGAGGCCGAGTACCTGCTGGAGCCGGGGGACAGCGCGCACTTCGACTCCCTCACCCCGCACCGGATCGGCGCGGCCTCCTCCGGCGGGGCCGACCTGCTGTTCGTCCACACCCTGCTCCAGAGCAGCCTCGCCGGGCTGTGCCTCGGCGGGGCCCCGACCACCACGCACCACCGACAGGCGAGGAGCCACCCATGACCCCCGTGCCCCCTGCGGACAAGCCCGTCGGCGTCCGCGCGCGCTTCGAGGCCAAGTTCCCCCGCGGCCTGATCATCCGGCTGATCGCCTACCTGTTCGTCGGCCACCTCTTCGCCTTCTTCGTCTACCTCCTCTTCGTCCTGGGTGGCCAGAACCAGTAGCCGCCCGGAGCGCGCGAGTTCGGGCCGCGCGGCTATGGAAAGGTGCGGGGCCGGTGGCTACCCTCCGCGCATGATTCCCACGGTTGTCTGGGGTACCGGCAACGTCGGCCGTCTGGCCATCCGCGCCGTCGCGGCCCATCCCGCGCTGAAACTCTCCGCCGTCATCGTCCACAATCCAGCCAAGGTCGGCCGCGACGCGGGCGAACTCGGCGGCCTCGACCACCTGTTGGGCGTCGAGGCCACCGACGACGCCGAAGCCGTCCTGGCCGGCCGCCCCCGCGCCGTGGTGTACGCCGCGTCCGGGGACGTCCGGCCCGACGAGGCCCTCGCCGACATCACCCGTGCGATCCGGGCGGGCGCGGTCGTCGTCAGCCCGGCCCTCTACCCGCTCTACGACCACCGCAGCGCGCCGCCGGAGTTCCGCGACCCGGTGCTGGCGGCCATCGCGGAGGGCGGCGGCTCGCTCTTCGCCTCCGGCGTCGACCCCGGCTGGGGCAACGACGTACTCCCGCTCCTGCTCAGCGGACTCGGCACCACCATCGACGCCATCCGCTGCCAGGAGATCTTCGACTACTCCACCTACGACCAGCCGGACTCCGTCCGCAACCTCGTCGGCATGGGCCACCCCATGGACTTCGAGCCGATGATGCTCATGCCCTCGGTCCCCACCATGGTCTGGGGCGGCCAGATACGGATGATGGCCAGGGCGCTCGGCGTCGAACTCGACGAGATCCGCGAGACGTCGGAGCGCCGCGCCCTCGACACCACCGTGACCACCCGCACCATGGGCGCCTTCGAGGCGGGCACCCAGGGCGCCGTCCGCTTCGAGGTCCAGGGCGTCGTCGCCGGCGAGCCCCGCATCGTCATCGAGCACGTCACCCGCATCCACGCCTCGTGCGCCCCGGACTGGCCCGTGCCGCCGGACGGGGGCGACGGCGCCCACCGGGTCGTGATCGAGGGCCGCCCCCGCATCGAGGTCACCGTCGAGGCCACCGACGAGGGCGGGAACCGCTCGGCCGGGGGCAACGCCACCGCCGTCGGCCGTCTCGTCGGCGCCATCGACTGGCTCACCGGGGCCGAGCCCGGACTGTACGACGCCCTCGACGTCCCGTTGCGTCCCGCCACCGGCAGACTCGGAAGGAAACCGTCATGAGGATCGACATCCCCGAAGGCCAGCACCCGATCGAGTACGTGTGGGGCGACATGGTGCCCGGGATCGGCATGGCCGCCGCCAACTTCTCCCTGTCGGTGTACGCCCACACCACCCTGGGGCTGCGCGAGTTCGAGGCGGCCCGGCTGCGCGTCGCGCAGATCAACGGGTGCGTGTTCTGCCTGGACTGGCGGACCGAACGGGAGGGGGAGAAGGTCGAGGAGGAGTTCGCCGACGCGGTCACCGAGTGGCGCACCACCGAGGCGTTCGACGAGCGCACCCGGCTGGCGGCGGAGTACGCGGAGCGTTACACCCTCGACCACCACGGTCTCGACGAGGAGTTCTGGGACCGGATGACCGCGCACTACAGCCAGTTGGAGATCGTGGAGCTCACGATGAGCATCGGGTCCTGGCTGGCCTTCGGGAGGCTCAACCACGTGCTGGGCCTCGACAGCGTCTGCGTGTTGCCCGGGCACTGAGCGGGCCCCGGACGCGGGCACGGAAAAGGGGCCGTTCGGCGCATCCGAACGGCCCCGGCCGCTGGGGGGAGGACGCGGCCCTACGGGAGGTCGGTGGCGATGATCTTCTCGATGTTGCGCTCGGCGAGCGCGGTGATGGTGACGAACGGGTTCACGCTGGCGTTTCCGGGGATCAGCGCGCCGTCGATCACGTACAGACCGGTGTAGCCGTGCAGACGGCCGTAGTGGTCGGTGGCCTTGTCCAGGACGGCGCCGCCGAGCGGGTGGTAGGTGAGGGTGTCGTTCCAGATCTTGTTGCCGCCGAACAGGTCGGTCCGGTAGATCGTCCCCTCCTTGGAATTGATCTTGTCGAAGATGGTCTTGGCCATGCTGATGGACGGCTGCTTCCAGGCCGTCTGCCAGCTCAGCTCCGCCCTGCCCGTCGCGGCGTTCCAGGTGAACTCGGCACGGTGGGGATTCTTCGTGATCGACAGGTAGAAGGAGGCGTAGGTCTCGATCCCGGTGGGGAGCGGGGCGACCTCGGCGAAGGCGCCGCCGGCGTCCCAGTTGTCGATGCCGGAGCAGGGGATGGTCGACTGGAGCTTGCCGGTCGGGTCCCACATGTGGTTGGCGCGGCCGCACATGACGTTGCCGTTCTCTCCCCAGCCCTTGCCCACCTCGCCGTTGAGGTTCGGCAGGGCCCCGGTCGCCTTGAGCTTGACCAGGAGCTTGCTGGTGCCGACGCTGCCGGCCGCGAAGAACACCCGGTCGGCGGTGACGGTCTTGGTGGCCACGGTGTCCCCGGTGGTGTTGATCTGGTCGATGGCGACCGTGTAGCCGCCGCCCGCGGCGGGGGAGACCGTGGTGACCTTGTGCAGGGGGGAGACGGTGACCCTGCCCGTGGCCCTGGCCCGGGCCAGGTACGTCTGCACCAGCGACTTCTTGCCGTGGTTGTTGCCGTAGAGGATTTCCCCGGCCAGCGCGGACTTGGTGGCGGTGCCGGCCGCCTCGTTCTTCATGTAGTCCCAGTCGTAGACGTCGGGCACGAAGGTCCAGGCGAAGCCGGAGCGCTGGGCGTGCTTGCGGCCGACGCGGGAGAACTGGTAGCAGTCCGCGGTGTCGAACCAGGCCGGGTCGACCATCCCGACGCCGAGCCCGGCGTTGGCCCTCGGGTAGTAGGTGTCGTACATCTCGTCGGCGTTCACCGACGGCAGGACGGCGGCGAAGTTCGCGCGCTTGGGCGTGACCGCCATGCCGCCGTTGACGAGCGAGCCGCCGCCGACGCCCCGGCCCTGGTAGACCGTGATGCCGGCGAAGTCCTCGGCGTCCAGGATCCCCGTGTACTTGGGGACGTCCTTGTCGATGGGGAAGCCGAGGAAGTTGCTGAGCGGGGCCTTGGTCCGGGTGCGGAGCCAGAAGGAGCGGTAGTCCGGGCTGGTCACCTTCGGGAAGACCTTGCCGTCCGGGCCGGGGGTGTCCCAGTTCATGCCCATCTCGACCATCTGTACGTCCACTCCGGCCTGGGCCAGCCGCAGCGCCGCCACCGAGCCGCCGTAGCCGGTGCCGATGACCAGGACCGGTACCCGGGCGCCGTCGGTGAGGGGCCCCGGTGCGGCCACGGCCGCCGTAGCGGCCGCCGGGGTGACGTGGCCGGCCAGCGCCACTGCCCCGATGATGGAACCTGTTCTACCTAGGAATCCGCGACGTGAAATTCCATTGGAGCCTCTTTCAGGCAGGGTGTTGTCACCCATGTGACGTTCCTCACTCTCGATGGAATGGGAACGAGTTCTACTGCTGACCGCGTGTGAAGTCACTACATACGTCTAGGTAACTTTCGGTCGATCAGCGGCCCACGGCGGCCGGTTCCCGGCCCCGGGCCCGGCCCGGGACGAGCAGCGACGCGACCGCCGCGAAGACGCACCGGGTGGCGGCGAATTCCGGCCGCCACAGCGCTGAGCAGGCCGGTGCCCCCGCCGCGAGCACCATGCCGAGAGTCCGCAGCCGCCGGTCCCCGGCGAGCAGCAGTGCGCCCGGGGTGGCGAACGGGCAGCCCGTCCGGGCCGGGGGCGTCCACGGAACCTTCACGCCGTAGCCGATGGTGCGGCCCCGGATCCCGGCGGTCACCGGCCCGCTCGCGAGGCCGTACGCGCGTGCCCCGGCGGTCGCGAGACCCACCGCCACCGGCGCCCACGGGCGCCACGGCGGCGGCCACCGGCCGAGCCCGCCACCCGATCCGTCGTCACGCTCCAGCGCGCGCGATCAGCCCGGCGCCGTACGGTCGCCCCGCTCGCGGGGTTCGAGCGGCGGTGAGGACAGCGCGCAGTGCGTGTGGCACTGCGGGTGGCAGGCCCCGGGCGCGGGGGAGCGTACGGTCGCCCACGCCACGACCGCGCCGGCCACGAGGGCGCCCGCGCACCAGGGCATCGCCCGCCCGAAAGCGGCGTCGAACTGCGTCCCCGAGAGGTACGACTCCGGCCCCATCCCGGCCAGCAGCGGCAGCGCCGCCACCGCGAGCAGCCCAGCCGCGCGCGCCGCGGCGTTGTTGATGCCGCTGGCCAGGCCCGCCCGCCCCGGGTCCACCGAGGACAGGACGGTCGCCGTCAGCGGAGCCACCAGGGTCACCATCCCGAGCCCCATCACCACCATCGCCGGCAGCACGTCCCCCGCGTAGGACGCCCCTGGGCCGATCCGCAGCGTCAGCAGGGTCCCCGCCGCGCACAGCAGCGGCCCCACGGTGAGCGGGACGCGCGGCCCGATCCGGTCGCCGATCTCGCCCGAGCGGGCCGACAGCAGCAGCATCAGCAGGGTCGTCGGCAGCAGGGCGGCCCCGGCTGCCAGCGCCGAGTACCCGGCGACCACCTGGAGCTGGAGCACCACGAGGAAGAAGAAGCCGCTGAAGGCCGCGTACACGCACAGGGTGACGAGGTTGACGGCCGTGAACTGCCGGGAGGTGAAGATGTCCGGCGGCACCATCGGATCGGCCCGGTGCCGTTCCACCCACACGAAGGCGGCGCCGAGCAGCACCCCGCCCACCGCCGCGGCGATCACCGGGGCGGTGCCCGACGAGGCTTCGATCAGCGCGTAGGTGACCAGGCCGAGGGCGCCCGCGCCGAGCACCGCCCCGGCCACGTCGAAGCGTCCGTGCGCCTGCGGGTCCCGCGACTCCGGTACGTGCCGCAGCGCCACCGGTACGCACAGCGCGGCCACGGGCACGTTCAGCAGGAACACCCACCGCCAGCCCGGCCCGTCCACCAGCCAGCCGCCGACGAACGGTCCCACCGCCGCGCCGACACCGCCCAGCCCCGACCACAGACCCACCGCGCGGCCCCGGTCCCCGGCCCGGATCGAGCCCTGGATCAGGGCGAGCGAGCCGGGCGTCAGCAGTGCCCCGCCGACGCCCTGCAGGGCCCGGGCGGCCACCAGCACCCCGGCGTTCGGCGCGATCCCGCACAGCAGGGAACCCACCGCGAACCACACCGTGCCCAGCACGAAGATCCGGCGGCGGCCGAAGCGGTCGCCCAGCGCCCCGCCGACGAGGATCAGGCCGGCCAGGGTGAGCAGGTAGGCGTTCACCGTCCACTGCAGCACCGCCAGATCGGCGTCGAGGTCCTCCCCGATGCGGGGGAGGGCCACGTTCACGACGGTCGAGTCCAGCATGGCCATGGTCGAGCCGAGCACCGTCGCCAGCAGGATCCACCGGCCGCGCGCCGAGGCGAGCGGTACGGCGGGCTCGGGCGGCACGACGGGCGGCTCCGCGGGCGCGGTCATGCCTTCAGGCTGGCCCGCCGCGCGCCGAAGGGCCAGCGGGGCGCGCCCGGTCCGCGGGGCCGGAGACGGCTCATTAGGCCCTCTTGTAATGAACATGACGTCTCGTTCACCATGACCCGCGCACGTCACGCGCACCCTTCCCGCACATCCCGCACACGGCGTACGAGGAGACAACACGTGGCCCAACGCGACAAGCGGTCCTCACGAGCCCTACGGCCCACAAGGCCGGGCCGGCCCGCACGGTCCTTACGCACGGCGCTCGCCGCCCTCACCTCGGTCCTGTTGCTCCCGCTCGGCGCGGGCGTCGCCGCGGCCGCACCGGATCCCGGCAGCGGAGGGCCGAGCGCGGCCGAGCGGAAGATCGAACCCAAGCTCCGCGCCCAGCTCGACGGCTCCGCCAAGGCCGTCTTCTGGGTCTACCTCGACAGCGCCGCCGACCTCACCGCCGCGGGGAAACAGCAGACCCGCGCGGCCAAGGCCGAGACCGTGCTGAGGACGAAGAAGGACCACGCCGCGCGCACCCAGGCCGATGTCATCAAGGCCCTGGAAGGCGCCGGGGCCGAGTACACCTCGTACTGGATCGTCAACGCCGTCCGCGTCGTCGGCAGCGAGAAGCTCGCCGGAACCCTCGCGCAGCGCCCCGAGGTGGCCCGGATCGACGCCGACGACAGGGTCGACCTCCCCAAGCCCGCCGAGGGCAAGCGCGAGAAGGCCGTCGCCGACGCCGTCGAGTGGAACATCGACCGGATCAAGGCCCCGCAGGTGTGGGACCGGATCGGCGTCCGCGGCGAGGGCATCGTCGTCGCCAACATCGACAGCGGCGTCGACTTCACGCACCCGGCCGTGGCCCACCAGTACCGCGGCAAGAACGCGGACGGCAGCTACTCCCACGCCTACAACTGGTTCGACCCGGCGGGCGTCTGCGCCGGCGCCGCACCGTGCGACAACAACGACCACGGCACCCACACCATGGGCACGATGGTCGGCGACGACGGCGGCGCCAACAAGATCGGTGTCGCCCCCGGCGCCCAGTGGATCGCGGCCAAGGGATGCGAGTCCAACTCCTGCTCCGAGGCCTCGCTGCTCGCCTCCGGCCAGTGGATCGTCGCCCCGACGGACCTGAACGGCCAGAACCCGCGTCCCGACCTCGCCCCCCACATCGTCAACAACTCCTGGGGCGGCACGGGCGGCGACAGCTGGTACCAGCAGATCGTCGACACGTGGCGGGCCGCCGGCATCTTCCCGGCCTTCTCCAACGGCAACGCCGGACCAGGCTGCAACACCAGCGGCTCACCCGGTGACTACGCGAGCTCCTACAGCTCCGGCGCCTTCGACATCAACAACGCCATCGCGTCCTTCTCCTCGCGGGGCGCCGGTCCCGGGGGCATCGTCAAGCCGAACATCTCCGCGCCGGGCGTGAACGTCCGCTCCTCCGTCCCCGGCGGCGCGTACGAGGCCTTCTCCGGCACCTCCATGGCTTCGCCGCACACCGCGGCCGCCGTGGCCCTGCTGTGGTCCGCCGCCCCGTCCCTCGAGGGCGACATCGCGCAGACCGAGTCGCTCCTGGACGGCACCGCCCTGGACACCGACAGCGGCCAGTGCGGTGGCAACACCGCCGACAACAACGTCTTCGGCGAGGGCCGGCTCGACGTCCTCGCCGCCGTGGACGCCGCCCCGCGCGGCGCGCTCGGCGCCCTCGGCGGCACCGTCCGCTCCGGCGGCCAGCCCCTCGCGGGCGTGAAGGTCACCGCCGACGGCCCGATCGACCGCACCGCCACCACGGCCGCCGACGGCAGCTACTCCTTCCCGGCCCTCTCGGTGGGCGAGTACACCCTGACCGCGGCCAAGTTCGGCTACGGGCAGCAGACCGCGACCGCCACCGTCACCGAGAACGCCACCGCCACCGGCGACTTCACCCTCACCCGGGCCCCCTCCGGCACGGTCACCGGAACCGTGGCCTCGGCCTCCGGCCCCGCCGCCGGGGCCGCCGTCACCATCGCGGACACCCCGGTGACCGCCACCGCCGACGCACAGGGCCGCTTCGAGGTCACCCTGCCGCACGGCACCTACCGGGTGAACGCCACCCACACCTCCCGCTGCCTCAGCCCGGGCACCGCCGAGGTCGCCGTCGGCGGAGACACCACCGTCGCGGTGAACCTGCCCGAGCGCACGGACGGCTACGGCTACGCCTGCGCCACCGCCGGCGACCGGCCGTACCTGGAGGGCAGCCGGCAGCTCGCCCTGACCGGCGACAACACCACCGAACGGGTCGACCTGCCCTTCCCGCTGCCGCTGTACGGCAAGACGTACGCCCAGGCCTGGATCGGTACCAACGGCACGGTCAGCTTCGGCGGCAACCACACCGGTGACATCAACGGCGACCTGCCGAGCACGGCCACGCCCAACGCGGCCCTCTACCCCTTCTGGGACGACCTGGTCGTCGGCGCGGCGGGCAGCGGCTCGGGCGTCTTCACCGCGGTCACCGGCACCGCCCCGCACCGCAGCTACGTGATCGAGTGGCGCGAGGTGTCCCACTGGTCGGCGCAGGCCGACAAGTTCTCCTTCTCCGCGGCGATCGGCGAGGACGGCACCGTCACGTACTCCTACAAGGGCACGGGCGGCACCGGTATCAAGGGCGGCTCCACGGCCACCGTCGGCGTGGAGAACGCCACCGGAACCGACGCCTTCAAGTACTCCTTCAACACCCCGGTCATCACGGGCGGCCTGTCCATCGCCTTCCGCACCACCAAGAGCGGCGTCGTGGCGGGCCGGGTGCTCGACGCCAATGACGGCAACGGCGTGGCGGGCGCCACGGTGACCGTGGGCACCGGCGACACCGCGGTGTCGGCGACCACGGCGGCCGACGGCGGGTACGTCGTCCAGAGCCCCTCCGGCTCGCGGAGCGTCTCCCTCGCGGCGCCGCAGTACCAGTCCGCCACGGCGACGGTGGACGTCAAGGCCGCCGACGTCACGACGGTGACGCAGTCGCTGCGCACCGGAAAGGTGACGGCGTCCCGGCCGGCGCTGGAGGTCGTGCTCCCGGCCGGCCAGCAGCGCACGCGGACCCTGGACCTCACCAACCCGGGCCTCGGCACGGCGTTCACGGTGTCCGAGGACGCGGCCTGGCTGACCGCCACACCGGCGAGCGGTGACCTGCCGACCGGCGCCAAGGTCCCGCTCACCCTCTCGGTGGACACGACCGGGCTGGCTCCCGGCACGGTCCTCACCGCCGACCTGAAGATCGCCTCGGCGAGCGGCCGCACCCCGGTCCTCACCGTCCCGGTCAAGGTCGTCGTCCCCCGCTACCAGGTCGCCCTGGACGCGGGGTCCGGCTACGGCAGCACCGACGCCCTCGGCGACGCCTGGTCCCCGGACCGCAAGTACACGGCGGGCTCGTACGGCTACCAGGGCAACGGCACCGTGCACTCCACCGGCCGCACCATCGCCGGCACGGACGAACAGCGGCTCTTCCGCAACGCCCGCGAGGGCATGTACGAGTACCGCTTCGACAACGTGCCGAACGGCACCTACACGGTGGAGCTCGGCTTCGCGGAACTCTCCTCCACCAAGCCGAACAAGCGCGTCTTCGACGTCCTGGCCGAGGGCACACAGGTCCTGCCCTCCCTCGACATCGCGCTGGAGGCGGGCACCTACACGGCCCTGACCCGCACGTACACAGTCACGGTCACGGACGGCGTCCTCAACGTCCGCTTCGTGACGCACTCCGGATTCGGCAAGCCCCTGCTGAACACCCTCCGGGTGACCGACCGGCCCGACAAGGGCTGACCGGCTGACACGGTGAGGGGGCGGGGCGCCCGCCGGCCCCGCCCCCTCCTTCCGGATCCGGGCCGGTTCCTTCCGTCCCGGGTCCGGGCCGGTTACTCCCGGATCGGGGCCCGGTGTCTTCCGGACCCGGGCCGGTTCCTCCCGCCCCGGGTCCGGGCCGGTTACTCCCGGATCCGGGCCCGGTGTCTTCCGGTCCGGGCCCGGTGCCTTCCGGCCCATTCGGGTGGCGGGAGCGGCGGATCCGCGCGACCTGCCCCGGCCCCGCGGCGCCGGTGGCTAGCGTGAACGACCATGACGCTCCTGAGCGACCAGGCAGACGCCGTCCGGGCCCTCGTGGAGTCCGCCGATCCCGGGGCGGTGTGGGCCGTCGGCGGACCGGACGGCCCACACGCCGGTTCGGACGGCGCGGACGACCTCGACGTCGGCGGCCTCACCGCCGTCCTCGCCCTGTGGCCGGCGGTCGGGACCCTCGTCGACGACGGCGCGCTGAGCCTGCACACCCCCCTGGCCGCGTACGGGGACGAGGCCGCGGCCGGCACCCCCGCCGGAACCACCGCCCACCAGCTCCTCACGCAGCCCGGCGGCACGGCCGCCCTCACCCGCCTCGTCGAACACCTCTCCGGCAGCACCCTCGCCGAACTCGCGGCGGTACGCGTCTGGAGCCCGCTGGGCATGACCCGCACCCGCCTTGCCGACGGCACCCTCCGCGCGCCGCTCGCCGACCTCGTCCTCTTCCTGCGGAACCTCCTGCACCCGGGCGGCCCCGGCGGGCCCGGTGGTCCGGCCGACCCGAGCGCTCCCGCTGCTCGCGGCGACGCGTGCGGCTCCGCACCCCTCACCCGCGCCTGGACGGCCGAGTCCCTCCGCATCCGCACGGGCGAACTCACCCCCGCCCGCGGGCTCCTCTGGCACCCCGCGCCCCACGGCGTCTGGACGCACCACGCCCCGGCCGAGCCGGGCCCCGCCGTCTGGATCTCCCCGCGCCACCACCGCTGGGCCGTCCTCGTCCCCGCCGCCCGCAGCACGCTGCGCACCACCTTCCGCGAGGCCGTCTTCACCCCGGCCGCATCCGTGCGGAGCAGCCGGCCGGACGGGATCCCCCGGGCGTAGCGCTCGGAGCGCGCACTGCGCGGGCGGGACGTACGGTGATGCCGATGTCACCGGCCGTTGTCGTCGTTCCCGTCGCGGAGGTACACGGATGCGTACGGTCCAAGGGGCCGCCCTCGACGGGCTCAAGGCCCGGGTACGGGCCCTCGCGGAACGGACCGGGCTGCCGGTACGGTCCACGCGGGGCGAACCGCGGACACCCGGCGGACCGGCGGTCCGGCCGCGCCCCGCGCAGCGACCGGCCCGCACGCCCCGGGGCCACGTGCCCCTCGCGGACCCCGGACCGGCCGCGCAGCCGCCGGGCACGGACAGCCCCGCCCGGCGGGCATCCATGAGCACCCCGTTCCGACGGCAGCCCGCCGCGCCCGCCCGTACCGCCGCCCTTATGGCGCCCGCCGCGTCCCCCGCGGCCGCGACCACCGTGTTCGCCGCCCTCGGCGCCCTGCTCTCCGGCACCGGACGGCCGCGCACCATCCGCCGGCGGCCCGACGACGTGCGCGCCTCCGCCTCCGCCGCCGCCCTGCGCGCCCTGCGCGCACGCCACGGGGACGCGCCCGCACTCGTACGCACCCGGTCCGGGAAGACACTCCTGGTCCTGCTCGACCCGCGGGACCTGCGCCGCTTCTACGCCGAGCCGGTCACCGTCCTCGCGGCCGACCCGCCGCGCAAGTGCCGGGGCCTGAGCACGCACGAGCCCGACCACGAGGGGGACGGCACCGGCTGCGCCCGCGGTGAACACCGCGCCGAGCGGCGGCGGATGAACGCCGACGTGCTGGCCCCGGGACAGCCCGTGCACCCTGCGGCCGGGCCGATCCTCACGGTCGTGTCGGAAGAGGCCCGGCACCTGACCGCCGCGGGGACCCTCGAACTCGCCCGCGCCCGGCACGCCGCGAGCCGGGCCGCCCGTCGGATCGTGCTCGGCGACCCGGCCGCCGAGGACGACGAGCTCGCCGGATGGCTCACCCAACTGCGCGCCGAGGACAAGCGGCTGCGCGGCGGCCCGAGGCGCGCCGCGCGCTCGGTCCACGACAAGGCCCGCGCCCGCATCCGGGAGTACGTCCGCCGCGCGGGCGAGGACACCCTCGCCGCCCGCGCCGCCCGCCTGGCCGACCCTGCCGGTACCGACGGCGCAGCCGATCCCGGCGACGAGTCCCGCCTCTGGCTCCTGGCCATGGACGCCGTGCCCGACACCCTGCTGCGCACCCTGCTCCTGCTCGGCGCGCACCCCTGCGAACAGGACGCCGCCGCGGCCGAAGCGGCCGCCGAGGTCGCCGCCGGTCCGGCCCGCGGCGAACTGCCCAGGCTGCGGGCCTGTGTCCGGGAATCGCTGCGCCTGTACCCGGTGGTGCCCGACCTGATCCGCGTCACCCGCGCCGAGACCGAATGGCGGGGCGTACGCCACCCGGCCGGCACCTCGGTGCTCCTGCCCGCCGCGTTCCACCAGCGCGACCCCGAGCGGGTACCGGCCGCCCACGTCTTCGTACCGGGCCGCTGGAAGAACCCGGGTGCCGACCAGGACATCCGGATGGCGCCCTTCAGCCACGGCCGCGGCCGCTGCCCCGGCGACCAGCTGGGACTGATGATCACCGCCGCCTTCTGCGCCGAGGTGCTGCGCGGCCACCGGATCACCGCCACCCGGCCGGTCCTGGACCCCGTAGGACCCCTGCCCGTGACGCTCGACCCGCACGGCGTCCGGCTCACCCTCACCCGCCGCTGACGACGTCGCACCGCCGCCGCCGCAGCCGGAGCTGGAGCCGGAGCCGGCCGCACAGGTCCCGCCCGGCTCCACCCGCCCCACCCGTCCCGCCTGCTCCGTACGCCTTCAGATCCCTGCCGAAACCCACGAGGAACCCATGTCCGACGCCGCGACCTCCGCGTCCACCGCCCCGGACGCCGACCAGATCGACGCACCCTGCCGCGCACTTGCCGAGGCCGCCGACGCGGTCGGCGAGGCCGCCCGCTACGCCTCCGGCCTGGCCTTCGGCGCCCGCCTGCCCGCGGCGGCGCTCGCCCGGGGCGGCCGCAGCAGACGCGGCTGGCGCACCCTGCTGCGCACCCTCACCGACCCGGCGGGCCTCGGCTGGGCGGCGCGCGGGCGGGGCGCGGCCCGCGCCGGGCGGCTCGCCGGGGTGCTGGCCGGCCGGGAGAGCCTCGCCATCAGCATCGCCGTCTGCGGACTGAAGGCCAGGATCCGGGCCGCGAGCGCCGGCCGCCCCGAACTCCTGGAGGACCCCGGCTCCGCGGCGGTCCTGCGGGCCGCCGCAGCCGGCCGCCAGGCCGAGGCCGTCCGGCTGTTCCGCGACATCGTGCGCGAGCGGGGCGACGAGCACGCGTTCTCCCTGCTGGCACCGTCGTTCGCCGACATCCTCGCCTGGAACGCCCTCACCGACGCCAACCCCTTCAACGACCACGCCGGCTGGCAGGTCGCCACCTGCCGGGCCGAGCCGGCACCACCGCTCCTCGGCCTCGGAGCCGCCCTGCGGGCCTTCTGCGACCGCGGCCCCGGCCTGCCCGTTCGGCCCCCGGCGGGACCGGCACCCGATCGTGGTGCCGTCCGGCGCCGTGCGACGGCCGGGCCGCCCCAGCGGCCCCGTCCGCTCCGGCCGGCGCCGTGGCCCGCGGGCGGCAACCTCCGCGACCATGCGGCCGCGCTGCGCGCGCACGCGGTCCGGCTGCGCGGGGCCGCGGCCTGGTCGCCGGGATGGCAGGGCCGGGAGACCGCGGCACTGCGCGCCGAGGTCGAGCACCTCGCGGCGCGCTGTGCGACGGCGGCGGGCGGTCTGGCCCTCGCCGCCGCCCAACTGCAGGACCCGTGACGGCTGCAGGACCGCGGTCGGCAGGAACCAGAGCACGAGGGACAGCAGGAGGACGCAGCCCAGGCCGACCACCGAGATGACCGTCTCCATGACGGACCAGGTCTTCACGGTCTGCCCGACGGTCATCCCGAAGCACTCCTTGACCAGCCAGAAACCGGCGTCGTTGACGTGGCTGAAGAAGAGCGAGCCGGCGCCGACGGAGAGGACCAGCAGCGAGGTCCCGGTGGTGACCGTGTCCGCGGCGAGCGGGGCCACCAGACCGGCCGCCGAGATGGTGGCCACGGTCGCCGAGCCCGTGGCCGGCCGGATCGCCACGGCGATCAACCAGGCCAGGAGCAGGGTCGGGACGGCCCAGTCCTTCGACAGGTGGCGATCCCGAGCTGCGTGTTGCCCGAGGAGGTGATCGGCCCGGTGCCGGCGGCGGCCGCCAGGGCCGGGAGGCTGAGACTGGTCACGGTGACGTTGCCTCAGTTCTCGGAGGTGATGAGCCGGCGCAGTGCGGCCAGGGCCCGTTCGGTGACGTCCTCCGGGGGACCGGAAACGTCGATCTCAACCCCGAGCTCGTCGTCCTGGAGCGGCTCCAGCGCGGCGAACTGCGATTCCAGCAGGGTGGTGGGCATGAAGTGGCCCCGGCGTGCCGCCATCCGCTCCTCGACCAGCGGGCGTTCACCGGTGAGGTGTACGAACACGGCCCGGGGGGCCGCGGCGCGCAGCCGGTCGCGGTAGACGCGCTTGAGCGAGGACGCCGCGATCACGCCTCCGCAGGTCCCGGCCCGGTTGCGGATCCACTCGCCGACGGCGTCCAGCCAGGGCCACCGGTCCGCGTCGTCCAGGGGATGGCCGGCCGCCATCTTGGCGACGTTGGCCGCCGGGTGGAAGGCGTCGCCCTCCGCGTAGGGAAGGCCGAGCCGTTCCGCGAGCAGCCGGCCCACGGTCGTCTTGCCCGTGCCGGCCACGCCCATCACCACAATGACGCGCTGGGTGCTCACGTCTACCTCGCTGTCCTCGTCGACATCGGTTCGTGCGGCACCACTGAAGCCCATTAAGTACTACGTATTCAAGACCCCGGTCGAAAACATCACATCTTTTACCCGAGGAGGCGTCACCGTACCCTTGCGCCATGACCACCGAAGGCGCCGGAGGCGGTACCGCAAGCACCGCCGGCCAGGGGCTCCACTCCCACGTACTGGACACCATCGGCCTCGCGATCGCCGCCGGGGAGTATCCGCCGGGCAGCGTCCTGCGCACGGACGAGATCGCCGAACGCTTCGACGCCTCGCGCACGGTGGTCCGCGAGGTCGTCCGGGTCCTGGAGTCGATGCACCTGGTCGAGTCCCGCCGCCGGGTCGGCGTCACGGTGCGGCCGACCGGCGCGTGGAACGTCTACGACCCGCGGGTGATCCGCTGGCGGCTGGCCGGCCCCGACCGGCCCCGGCAGCTGCGCTCCCTCACCGTGCTGCGTTCCGCCGTCGAACCGGTGGCGGCCGGGCTCGCCGCGACCCTGGCCACGCCGCAGCACTGCGCCGACCTCACCGCCGCGGCCCTCGGCATGGTCCGCACCTCGCGCGGCCACCGGCTCGAGGACTACCTGCACCACGACATCGCCTTCCACCGGGTCGTGCTGAACGCCTCCGGGAACGAGATGTTCGCCCGGCTCGGGGACGTCGTCGCCGAGGTCCTGACGGGGCGTACCGAACACGAGGTGATGTTCCACGACCCCGACCCCGCCGCCGTCACCCTGCACGTCCAGGTGGCTGAGGTGGTGCGCGAGGGGGACGCCGCCCGCGCCGAGGCGCTGACCCGGCGGATTGCGGTGGGCGCGCTGGAGGAACTGGACGTCCTCCTGGCCCCCTGAGCCGCGGTCACCCGCAGCCGCAGCCGCCGCACCCCCCACCACCGCAGCCGCCTCCGCAGCCGCCCGCCGGGGTGTCGGAGCCCCGGGACTCCTTGCGCCGCCGTTCCTCCTCCGCCCGCCGTTCCCGGTCGCGCCGCTCCTGCTCCCGCACGGTGCGTCGGAACGAATGGTCCGACGGGCTCCAGGGGCGCAGCCCGTGGCGGCGGCGCGCGAGCAGCGGGGCGGCGGTGACGTGCGCCACGAGCCGGGTGTCGCCCTCGTATACGGCGCATTCGACGACGACTTCGGCCCCCTCGTACACGGGCCCGTACAGGACTGCCTCGACCGGTTCGGTACCGCGGTGGACGTCGCGGTGCGTGGTGCGCAGGGTGTGCTCGGTGGCCGTCAGCAGCAGCCGCTGCCCGGCGCGGGAGTTCCGGGACAGCGCCGAGTACGCGATGAGCGGCGTACCCGTGCGGCCGACGGCGTCCGGGTACAGCCAGACGTGGCCCGACGGGGCGGACCGTACGCCCACCAGCAGCGCGGGCTGCGGCCCGGCGTGCAGGCGCCGCGCCGCCAGGCGGCGGCCCACGCCCCGGCCGAGCAGCGCCGAACCGGCGACCAGCAGGGCGCCGGCGAACACCCACGGGCCGGACGGGGCGTACGGGTCCGGGCCCGCGTCCGTCTCCACGAGGACCCGGGCCCCCGCGGCGCAGCACAGGGAGCCGAGCACGATGCCCGCCAGCCCGCGGCGCCGGTGTGCCGCCGGGAGCGGGGACGGCAGCGCGAACCGGGCCGGTCCGGCCGCGTCGAGGGACAGCCGGCGCTGGCGGCGGCGGGCGCGCAGGCGCAGCAACGCCCCGGTGAACGCCCACGCACAGCCGACGACGGCCAGGGTCCGGCCGGTCCTGCCCGCGGCGCTCGGGACGCGGGTCGCGGCGAGGGCGGCGTCCGCGGCGAGGAGGGGAGCGGAGGCGACGACGGCCGCGGGCAGGTACCGGAACCACACGGGCAGGGCGGCCAGCAGGACGACGAAGGCGTAACCGCGCAGGCCGCCGCCCTGGTCGGCGGCCCGCGTGCCGTTCCAGGCGGTCAGTACGAGGGAGAGGGCGAGGAGGAGGCCGAGGAGCCGGGCTCCGGCGACGGGTGCGAAGGCGGCCGGGACCCGCGCGCCGAGCCAGCGCCGGGCGTCGTCGGTGTCCCAGAACCGGACCGCGCCCTCGGGTGTCGACGCCTCGGGCAGGTGCTTGACGAAGTCGGTCACGGCGCCAGTATGGGATCGCCGTGCCGGGCCCAGAAGGGGCGGCCGCGGCACGGAATCGCTACGGCCGCTTGCGCGGGCGGCGGGCTCAGGCGTCGAGCCCGGCCGGCTCCGTCCCGGCGAGGCGGTCCCGCTCCGCCACGACGTCGATTCCGGGGATCAGGTCGTCCTGGACCGTGAACTCCACTACCGGGAACAGCCGTCCGGGCGGAGCCATCGCGCGTCCGACCGTGTCGCCCACCAGAGCCGGCTGCGTGGACCGCGCCCGCCGCATCGCGCCCCATGGCCCCCTTGGCGCCCGGGAGTCCTCGCAACAGGACGCGCGCGAGCGCGGCCCGCCGCGTAGTGGATCTTCAAAATGCGTCACGGGGAGGTCACTTCGGCATAATGACCGCGAACGGCAGAAGCAGTGGAGACGCCGGGGCACCTGGTGGTCCGGCAGGAGAGGGAGCCCCCGATGGACGTGCAGCACTTCGAGCGGATCACCGCTTTCATCGAGGCGCGGCTCACCCCGCTGTTCGACGAGGCGACGGGCAGCGAGCACGGCTTCGCGATGGACGACACCTCCCGTGCGCTGCGCGCACTGCGCAACTCCGTCCTGGAGGCCTCGGCCGTCAAGGGCCTCATCGAGAAGCGGGAATCCGCCGAACCGGCAACGCGCCGCGTCATCGACCAGTCCGTGGAGCACAACTGGGACGTGCTGCGCGGCATCGCCCGCCAGTGGGAGGACCACGACGACTTCCGCCACGAGTTCAAGCACCACGCCTGGGAGCTCGACCACCACCACGCCGCAGCGGAGGCCTGAGCCCCAGGGACGCCGCCGCACGGTGCTCCCCGCACCGCGCGGCGCCCCCCGCGCGCCGGCGGCCGAAGCCGCCGGACGTCACGCGGCGGGTTCCGCCGATGTGCGCGGCGTCGTCTGCTGGACCGCCCAGCCGTTGCCGTCCGGGTCCGAGAAGTAGACGAAGGAGCCCCACGGCAGGTCCTGGATCTCCGTCACCTCGACCCCCCGGCCGCGCAGGTCCTCGTACGCCTCCTCGATGTCGGTCACGACGACCTGCATGTTGTCGAGGGATCCCGGGGTCATCCGGGTGAGGCCCCGGCCGATCGCGATCGAGCAGGCCGACCCCGGCGGGGTCAGCTGCACGAAGCGGATGTCCTCGCTGACGGTGACGTCGTGGTCGGCGTTGAAGCCGAGCTTCTCGTAGAAGGCCTTGGCCCGGTCCACATCGGTGACGGGGACGGCGACGAGTTCCAGTTTGATGTCCATCACAGCATCATGAGCCCCGCACCGGTGCCACGCCGTCGGATTCCGTACCGGCGGGCGTGTCCGCCGGGGCGAACTGCGTGCGGTACAGCTCCTCGTAGCGGCCGCCCGCCGCCAGCAGAGCGGTGTGCGTGCCCCGTTCCACGATCCGGCCGTCCTCGACCACCAGGATCAGGTCCGCCGCCTGCACCGTCGACAGCCGGTGCGCGATCACCACCGCCGTCCGGCCCGCCAGGGCCTCGCCCAGGGCCTCCTGCACCGCCGCCTCCGAGGTCGAGTCCAGGTGCGCGGTGGCCTCGTCGAGGACCACGACCCGTTGCCGGGCCAGCAGCAGCCGGGCGATCGTCAGCCGCTGCCGCTCGCCGCCCGACAGCCGGTAGCCGCGCTCCCCGACCACCGTGTCCAGACCGTCCGGCAGCGAGGCGACCAGACCGTCCAGCCGGGACCGGCGCAGGGCCTCCCAGATCTCCTCCTCGGTGGCTTCCGGCCGGGCCAGCAGCAGGTTCGCCCGGACCGACTCGTGGAAGAGGTGTCCGTCCTGGGTGACCATGCCGAGCGTCTCGCGGATCGAGTCGGCGGTCAGGTCGCGTACGTCGATCCCGCCGAGCCGGACCGCGCCGGCGTCGGCGTCGTACAGCCGCGGCAGCAACTGCGCGATGGTCGACTTGCCGGCGCCGGACGAGCCCACCAGGGCGATCATCTGCCCCGGTTCGGCGCGGAAGGACACCTCGTGCAGGACCTGCGTACCGCCCCGGGCATCGAGGGCGGCGACCTCCTCCAGGGAGGCGAGCGAGACCTTGTCGGCGGCCGGGTAGCCGAAGGACACCCGGTCGAACTCCACGGTCACCGGCCCCTCCGGCACCCGGCGGGCGTCCGGCTTCTGCGCGATGAGGGGCTGCAGGTCGAGGATCTCGAAGACCCGCTCGAAGCTCACCATCGCGCTCATCACCTCGACGCGGGCCCCGGCGAGCGCGGTCAGCGGGGCGTACAGCCGGGTCAGGAGCAGGGCCAGGGCGACGACGGAACCGGCGTCCAGGGTCCCGCGCAGCGCGTAGTAACCGCCGAGGCCGTAGACCAGAGCGAGGGCCAGCGCCGAGACCAGGGTGAGGGCCGTGATGAAGGCCGACTGGGCCATCGCCGTACGGATCCCGATGTCCCGTACGCGCGCCGCCCGGACCGCGAACTCCGCGGACTCGTCGGCGGGCCGCCCGAACAGCTTGACCAGCGTCGCGCCCGGAGCCGAGAACCGCTCGGTCATCTGCGTGCCCATCGCGGCGTTCAGCGCCGAGGCCTCCCGTTGCATCGCCGCCATCCGCGCACCCATCCGGCGGGCCGGCAGGACGAACACGGGCAGCAGCACCAGCGCCAGCAGCGTGATCTGCCAGGAGATGCTCAGCATCACCGTGAGGGTCAGCAACAGCGTCACGGTGTTCGCGACCACTCCCGACAGGGTGTTGGCGAAGGCCCGCTGCGCGCCGATGACGTCGTTGTTGAGGCGGCTGACGAGGGCGCCGGTTCGGGTCCGGGTGAAGAAGGCGACCGGCATCCGCTGCACGTGGTCGAAGACCGCCGTCCGCAGATCCAGGATCAGCCCCTCGCCGAGCGTGGCGGAGAGCCGGCGGGCCAGCAGCCCGAGTCCGGCCTCCGCGAGCGCGATCAGCGCGATCAGCAGGGCGAGCCGGGTCACCACCCCGCCGTCCCGGCCGTCCACGATGGCGGTGACGACCCGGCTGGCGAGCACCGGCGTGGCCACCGCCAGCAGGGCGGTCACCACGCTCAGCAGCAGGAAGGAGACGAGCCCGCGGCGGTGCGGGCGGGCGAAGGCGGCCACGCGGCGCAGACCCGCGCGGGAGAGCGGGCGACGGTCCTGCTGGGCGTTGATCGCGCTGTGCAGCGATGTCCAAGCGGTGACTTCCATGTCCATGACCCGAACGCTAGGACCTCGACCAAGCTTGAGGTCAAGGATTCGGCTCCGGACCCCTCGACCGGAGCAACTGCGGTCGACGGAAGGTGACTTCGGGGCTCCTCCGGTGTCGGTGCCCGGTGGCATCATCGGTCCATGACGCAGGGATCCGAGTCCGTCCGGTTCACCGAGGACACCACCGATACCGTCCTGCTCCACTTCGAACGCTGGGCGCGGGACACGCCCGAGGCCCCCGCCCTCATCGCCGCGCCGAAGTACCAGCTCCCGTACGGGGTGCTCGACGCCCGCGCCAACCGGCTGGCGCACCACCTGCTGGCCCGAGGCCTGCCACCCGGCGGCCTCGTCGCCATCGGCACCACCCGGCACGACGAACGCCTCGTCGGTGTCCTCGCCGTCCTCAAAGCCGGCGGGGTCTACGCCGTCGTCGACGCCGAGACGCCCCGCACCGGCCGGCAACAGCTCGCCGCGCTCCAGCCCTTGGACCCCTTCGCCCTGCTCACCCACTCGCCCCACCGGGCCGCCCTCGACACCGCGACGGGCCTGCGCACGATCCGGACCGACGACGACGCCACCGAGATCGCCGCCCGGCCCGGCTACGCACCGGACCTCGCGGAGGCGGCGGACGGCCGCCCCACGCCGGTCGCCGGCGGCGCGGCCGTCCTGTTCACGGCGAGCGCCCGACCGCGCCCCGTGCCCGTCGGCCACGCCGTGCTGCTCGCCGCCCACGCGGGATGGACCGAGCTGGCCCGGCCGACCCCGCAGGACCGGCACCTCATCACCGCCCGCCCGGACGTCACCGCCTTCGCCGCCGGCTGGACCCGGGTCCTGTGCACCGGCGGCGCCCTCGTCCTGCCCCCGGACGCCTCCTGGCGCACCGGGCACCCGCACCAGATCCGCACGGCCGTCGAGGCCCAGAAGGTCACCGTCCTGCACACCGATCCCGCCGGTATCGCCGCGCTGGTGGTCGACGGCCCCCGGCCCGCCGCCGCGGCCGACCGCAGGACCGGCCCCCGGCCGTTGCGCTCGCTGCGGCTGGCCACCGTCACCGGCGACCGCCTCCACCTCGACGAACTGGACGCCCTGCACACCCGGTTGCGTCCCGGCGTACGGATCCTCGACGTCTACGGCCTCACCGAGACCGCCGGATCGGGCACCTGCTTCGAACTCCGCGACCTGCCCGCGCCCGTCGCCGAACCGGAACGGCTCTGCCTGCTCGGCACCCCCTTCGCCGGATGCCAGGTCCACGTGCGGGGCGGGGAGATACACCTCACCCCGCCCGGCGGCGGTGACGCGATACCCACCGGCGACCTCGGCGTGCTCCGTCCCGACGGCCTGCTGGAGTACGCGGGCCGGCTCCGGGACCGGATCTCCGTCCGGGGCGGCTCCTTCGACCCCCACTCCGTCGAGTCGGCGATCCGCACCCACCCGGGCATCGGCGCCGCCCTCGTCGCGGCGGTCGACAAGGACGGGGAGCAGCGGCTCGTCGCCTACGTGGCCCCGCCGCCCGGCGACCCGGCCTGGGACGCCTCCGTGCCGCTGCCCGAGATCCACGGCCTGCGCAACCACCTGTCCGGTACCGTCCTGAAGGAGCAGTCGCCGACCATCCTCGTCCGGCTCCGGGCCCTGCCGCGGGGGCGGGGCGGCCAGGAGGACCGCTCGGCCCTGCCGCTGCCCACGCAACCCGTCTCCGAGCGGCCCGCCGTCCACGGGAGCAAGTTCGCCCGGGCTGCCGCCGGCACCGGCGACCCGGACGGCGGGCGCGTCATCGCCGCCGGCTGCCTGACCGTCGTCCTCTCCTTCCTCGCCTTCGCCCTGACCGACGTCGTGTGGCCCGGCTCCACCGATCTCTCCGCCGTGCCCGGCCCGTGGGCGGCCCTGTTCTTCCTGCTCTACCTCGCCGAAAGCCTGTCCTTCGGAGCGGGCCTCGCGTTCCTGTTCACCGGATACCGGCTGATGGCGCGCCGGGAACGCGGCCGGCCCCCGGGCCGCATCAGGGCCGTCCACCTCGCCGCGAGCTACCTGCTGCTCGCCTGGTGGCCGCAGGACAACGCCTACCGGCTGGCGGCCAAACAGGACTGGCCCCTCCAGGCCCTCCTCGTCTACGCCTTCAACATCCCCCTGATGATCGCGGGCCTCATCGTGGCCGTCCACCTGGCCCGCAGGCCGGACTCGCCCTTCGACTACGAGGACAGGACCTGACCCGACCCCCTCACCGGGGTACCGCACCCGGCGGTCCGGTCAGCGTTCGGCGGCCGACGGGGCGTCGAACAGGGCGCCGACAGCCGCCGCCCGGGACCGGACCAGGGCCTCGGCCGCGTCCAGGGTCTCCGGGCTGTGCGCGGCCACCAGGACCCCCAGCCAGGGCGCCGGATCGAAGGCGCCCGTCGGGATCGCGGGCACGAACACCGCCCCGATCTCCGCGCACGCCCGGGCCAGGTCCGCGCACAGCTCGTCCGCCTGCGCCTCGGGCAGCCGCGCGCCGAGCTCCACCCGGTCGGCGATCCGTACGAGGTGACCCGCGCCCCGCAGCGCGTCGAGCCGGGCCGCCACCATGAAGGCGATCGCCGGCCCGGTCAGCCGCAGGTTCGTCTCGGTCGGCGCGAGTCGCCCCTCGGCGTCCACGACGAAGTCCACGTCGAACCAGCCCCGGTAGCCGGACGCCGCCAGCTCCCGGCCCACCGCCGCACCGAAGGCGAGCAGCGGCTCCTCCGCCCACTCCGGCACCGCTCCGGGGCCCACCGTGGCCCCCCGGTAGGCACCCTCCGTCACGTCCATCAGCGCCGCGCCGACCTCGTGCACCGCACCGCCCCGGTCCACGAAACCGTCGTACGTCAGGTCCCGGACGGCCCCCGGATCCGTCGGCCCCTCGACGAACTCCTCCACCAGCAGCGGCCCCCGCGGCAGCCGCCGCAGGACGGCGCGGGCGCCGCCCTCGGCCCGGACCTGTCCGGCCGTGACCACGGTGGTGCCCGAACCCCCGACCCCGTGCTCCGATTTCAGAACGGTGGCCTTCCCCGCCCGCGCCCGTGCGGCCAGCAGCCGCGCGGCCGCCCACCGGGTGGCGGCCCGTACCTGCGAGGGGAGCACGACCCCGGGATGCCCGCCGCCCGCCAGGATCCGCTCGAACAGGCCGTGCGCCGCGGCCTTCGACTCGTAGCGCAGCTCCCCGGGCCGCCACGGACGCCCCGTCAGCAGACCGAACGGCCGGGTGAGCCCCCACGGTACGAGCGGCTCCCCGGCCCCTGTCAGCCGCGCGGCGAGCGCCGGCCGGGCCCGTACCGCGTCGGCGAGCCCGGACCCCCGCTCCACCAGGCCGTCGTACACCTCCACCCCGGTCCAGCCCAGCTGCCGGCAGACCAGGTCGGTCCAGCCGCCGGGCACTGCCCGGGGCAGGACCAGGGCGGACGGGAGGGGGCTGTAGAAGGCGGCCAGGCAGGAGTAGTGGTGCGCGGCTGCCTGCTCCCGGTCGAGGGAGGAGTCGGCGAACTGCGCGTTGAACTCGGCGACGTTCCCGACGTGCACGGCCCGCCCGCCGCCCGTCCAGGCACGTGCCCAGCCGGCGAGCGGGGCCGGGGCCGCCTCGAACCGCACCAGGGACCCCGGCCGCCCGGCCGCCGTCGCGGCCGGCCCGGGCGTCGCGCTCCGCCCGGCTGGCGGCACCGCGACCGCGCCCATCGCCCGGTAGAAGCCGGCCGCGTGCGGATCCGAGTCGATGACCAGCCTGCGCACCCCCTGCTCCACGGCCCGCCGCAGCACGTCCCGGTACAGGAGCCGTCCCACGCCCGTCCCGATGGCGGCGGGTTCCACGAAGAGCAGCCCCAGCGTCGCCAGCGGGGCGGCGCCCTCCAGGGAGGCGACCCCGAGGACCGCCCCCTGCGGGTCCTCGGCGACCACGATCCTGCGCGCCGTCACCTCGTCGGGCCGGATCCGCAGTTCCGCAGCGCACGCGGCCAGGAATCCGGCGTCGTACCCCCAGTGCGCCTTGGACCGCATCACCAGCCCGGTCAGGGCCTCCGCCTCGGCCGCCCGCGCGGCCCTGACCTCTACCATTCGCCGACCTCCCCATGGTCTGCGGGAGGGCCGTGCGATAGATTCGGCCTCCCCACGGCAGGTATTTTCCCACCCATCGGAGACAGGCTTCTCAATGAGCGACATCATCAACGGACTTGGCCGCACCAGCGCCTACGGCGCCCTGGGCCTGGTCCTGCTGATCCTCGGCATCGTCCTCGTGGACGTGCTGACGCCCGGGAAGCTCCCGAAGCAGATCTGGGAGGAGCGCAACCGCAATGCGGCCCTCTTCCTCAGCTCCGCTCTCCTGGGCATCGGCGGCATCGTCTTCACCTCGATCTGGACCACCTACGACGACTTCGGCAAGGGCCTGGCGTCGACGGCGGCCTTCGGGCTCCTCGGCCTGATCCTGATGGCACTGGCCTTCCTGGTGCTCGACCTGGTGACGCCGGGCAAGCTCGGCGCCATAGTGGTCGACCCGCAGCCCCACCCGGCGGTCTGGGTCTCCTGCGCCTGCAACCTCGCCGTCGCCGCCATCGTCGCCGCCTCGATCGCCTGACGCACCGGCACCCGTACGCGCCGAGAGCGCCGCTCCGTCAGGGGAGCGGCGCTCTCGGCGTACCCGGCCCCTCCGCGGGCACCACGGGCTATGCCAGGCCCAGGGCGAACGCCCCGAAGCCCACCGCCAGCAGCCCCGCCACCGCACGCCGCACCGCTCCCGCCCGGCGGCCCTCCACCGGCGGTGCCTCGAACCGCCGCGCGTACCGGGCGATCCCCACCAGCAGCGCCGCGAACACCGGCATCCACGCCACCCGCGCCGCGACCCAGGCCAGGCTGTCGGGTGCGGTCGTCAGCCCGGCCACCCCACCCGCGAACGAGGCGGGCACGGCCGCGGCCAGCATGGCCGTCTGGTGCCAGCACAGGATCGTCATCGCGCACAGGTTGATCACCACCACCGGGGCCCACAGCGCCGGCCGGTCCAGCAGCCGCGCCAGCCGGTCCCGCAGCAGGATCGCCGCACCCGACTGCGCCGCGGCCAGGGCGAGCACCAGCAGCGACGGCGGGTGAGAGTTGGTCCGGGCCGCACCCGGCACCCCCACCATCGACGCCGGATAGTGGAACACCACCAGCAGCGCCGCGAACAGCAGCGCCCCGCCGGCCAGCAGCAGCCAGGCCCCGCGGCGGCCGATCCGGCGCTCGCCCCAGGCCACGCCCAGCTGGTACGCGAACAGCCAGCCCGGCAGGATGTTCAGCAGCGCCAGCCAGGACGGCACGGACTCCGCGAGCGGCCCGTAGCGCAGGAGGTCCACCACCGCGACCGAGGCGAGCAGCGGGGCCGCCGCCCAGCCGCCGAACCGCCGCGCGGCCCGCACGCAGTACGGGGTCAGGGCGGTGACCACCACGTACACCCCGACGAACCACAACGGCTGGACGACCAGCTTCGCGCCGGTCCGCAGCGACGCCTCCGGCACCCCGGCCGCGTGCAGCACCGGCGCGGCCAGCGCCCACACCGCCGTCACCCCGAGCACGGGCCGCCCGAGGCGTACGACCCGGCCCTTCAGCCACGCGCCCGCCGACCCCGGCCGGCGCCGGTAGGAGAGCGCCGAGGCGTAGCCGCCGACGAGGAAGAAGACGCCCAGCATCTGGAGCACCCAGCCGGCCGGTGCCAGGGCGCCGAGGGACGACAGCGGACTGGCGTTGTGCAGACCGCCGTCGGCGTCGAGCGTGAAGCCGCCGAGCAGCCAGTGGCCGGTCGGTACGGCCAGCAGCGCCAGCGCGCGCAGCCCGTCGACCGCCCGGTCGCGATGGGCGGGAGTCCGCCGGTCGATCCGCTCGGCGGCTTCGCGCAGCGGGGCCAGGACGGTGGACGCGCTCATCGGGCCTCTCCCTTCGCGATCGCGGCGAACGCCGCGAGGGACTGCGTACCGGGGGCGAAGTAGCCCGTGTGGCCCCGTACGTCGGCGGCGGGCACCCGGCGGGCGCCGAACGCCGCGGAAGTGGGGTCGGCGCCGTGACCGAGCCCGGCGAAGCTGACGTTCGGGACGTCCGCGATCCAGTCCGAGGGGCCCCGGGCGGCCCAGACGCGCGCCCCGGTGCGCAGGCCGTCCGCGGTGTCCGCCCGCATGCCGGGAGACCCGAGAGCGACGAGGTCGGTCGCGTCGGTGTGCCGGGCCGCCAGTCCGCAGACCACGGAGCCGTAGCTGTGGCAGAACAGCACCGGGTCGGCCGCGCCGGCCGCGTCGAGGCCGGCGGTGAAGCGCGCCAGGCGGGTCGCCCCGGCCGCGGCCAGCCGACCGTCGGCGGCATCGAGGCCGACGCCGACCGGAGTGGTGTACCCGGTCCACGCGATGACGGCCACCGGCTCGCCGGGCGCCGGGCCCGCGGCCACCGGCCCACCGGCCACGGCGCCTTCGGCCGCCGGGCCGCCGGTCGCCGCGCGCAGCGCCCGGGCCATTCCGGCCGGGCCGGAGTGCGGCGTGCGCCGGGAGTCGTACGAGGCGGCGTCGTTGTCGTTGCCGGGCACGATCACCGCCACGTGCGCGGCGTGCTCCAGGTCCCCGAAGACCTCGGCGACCTGGCCCCGGCCGCGCGGGTCGAAGGCCAGGATCCGCCGGTCCGGCGCGGCCAGGGACGCGTACCGCGCCTCACCCGTGGCGGCGACGGCGAGCCGGTTGGCCTCATACCGCAGGGGCAGGGGCGCCCCGTCGAGGTTGCCCACCACCAGCGGGTGGGACCGTACGAGCGCCGCGCGGTGCGCGTCGTCCAGCCCGGCGAAGAACCGGGCCACCTCGGACGGCTCCGCCGTCGCCGGATCGGGCAGCGTCCGGCCGTACGCCGTGTCGGCCCGCCAGGCCGCGGTCCCCGGCGGCGGCCCGGTGACGGCCGCCTGGCTCCCGCTCGAGGCCCATCCGGCGGTCCCCCCGACGACGGCCACCGCCAGCGCGGCCGTGACCAGCGTCCTTCCGAAGCGGCGCATGCCCCTTCTCCTCTCCTCGTGACGAGGGGGAAGGTAGGAAGACGGCACCACCGCGGACGTCGGACCGTGGAGCCAAGTCCGGTGTCATACCCCGGTAGGGGGTGGAGGAGGACCCCCGTCATCCGTGAGCCCGCCGAGGGGAAATGCCGCCGCGGGGCCACCGGACCGCCCTGACCGCGTACGGATCCCGCTGCTACGACGAGTGGCGTCGAGGAGTACCTGCTCGTCGACCTCGATACCGGAGCTCTGCTCCGCCGGGCCGACGTCCGGCCGGACCGCGGCCGACGGCCGGGGGTGCTGCTGCGCGGCGCCGGCCCGGCGGACGCTCCCGCCGGCCTTCCGCCGACCACCGCCGCTGCGGTCCGGACCGGCCGCCCCTGGCCGGTCCGTCGGCTCAGGCGGTGTCGCCCGGGCGTACCAGCCCGGCCTCGTAGGCGAAGATGACGGCCTGGGCCCGGTCCCGCAGGTCGAGTTTGGCCAGCACCCGCCCTAGGTGCGTCTTCACCGTCTGCTCCGCCAGCACCAGATGGGCCGCGATCTCCTGGTTCGACAGCCCGCGCGCGATCAGCTCCAGCACCTCGGTCTCGCGCGGCGTCAGACCGTTCAGCCGCAGCGCCGGGTCCTTGCGCGGCGCCGGCCGCTGCTGGACGAAGTCCGCGATCAGGCGCCGCGTCACCGAAGGTGCCAGCAGCGCCTCGCCCGAGGCGACGACCCGCACCGCAGCGATCAGGTCCGCCGGAGGGGCGTCCTTGAGCAGGAAGCCCGATGCCCCGGCGCGCAGCGCCTCGTACACGTAGTCGTCGATGTCGAAGGTGGTCAGCATCAGCACCCGAGGCCGGTGCACCACGCCGGGCGGCGGGCCGAGGATCTCCCGGGCCGCCGTCAGCCCGTCCATCTCGGGCATCCGTACGTCCATCAGCACCACGTCGGGATGCGTGGAGCGGGCCACCTGCACCCCCTGGCGCCCGTCGGGCGCCTCGCCCACCACGTCGATGTCGGCCTGCGCGGACAGCAGCGCGGCGAATCCCGCCCGCACCATGGCCTGGTCGTCGACGATGACCACGCGGATGGTCAACTGCGCTCCTCGTTGGTGTCGTTCGTGCCGTGCGGATCGCCGGCCGCGCCGCCGGAGTCCAGCGGCAGGCGCGCGGCGACCCGGAACCCCCCGTCGGGCAGCGGCCCGGTGTCCAGCGTTCCGCCGGTCAACCGTACGCGCTCCCGCATCCCCACGAGACCGTGCCCCGTGCCCGGACCGTCCGGCTCCACCACCGCGTCCCGGGCCGCCGGACCGTTCACGACCAGGACCAGCACCTCGTCGTCGTCGACCGTCACCGAGACCCGGGTGGGTGCGCCCGGAGCGTGCCGCACCACGTTGGCGAGCGCCTCCTGCACGATCCGGTACGCCGACAGGTCCACCGCGGGCGGCGCGGCCTCCGCGGCGTCGGCCGCCAGCGACAGCACCACCGGCTGCCCGGCCCGTACGGTCGCCTCCACCAGTTGCTGGAGCCGGCCGATCCCCGGCTGCGGAGCCCGTACGCCACCGGCACCGCCGTCGCCCGCGCCGTCACCCGCTCCGTCCGGGGCCCGCAGGACGGTCAGCAGCCGCCGCATCTCGCCGAGGGACTCCCGGGCACTGGCCGCGATCGCCGCGAACTCCTCCCGCACCGGCTCCGGCATGCCCGGCAGCCGGTAGGGCGCGGAATCGGCCTGCACGGTGATCACCGACATGTGGTGGGCCACCACGTCGTGCAACTCGCGCGCGATGCGGGCGCGTTCCTCCAGCAGGGTGCGCCGGGACCGCTCGGCCTCGCTGATGCTCTCCTGCTCGGCGATCCGCTGACGGGCGTCGCCCAGCCCTCGCAGCGCGCCCGTCAGGGCCAGCACGACGCCACCGAGCACGAAGAGCAGAGCGGCGGTGTTCATGGTGTCCGCGGGCTGGAAGAAGCCCAGCACCGCACCGAGCGCGCCGGTCACCAGCCACACCGCGACCAGGGTCCGGACGGACTCGCGCAGCCCCAGGCAGGCCATCAGCACCAGGTTGCCTACGATGACCATCGGCGTCCACGGCCAGGGGTGTCCGGCCACCTTGTCGGCCTGGGTCAGCAGGATCGCCCCGACGGTGTTCGCGACCGTGACGAGCAGCCACGCGGGCACCGGCCGCGTCACCGCCAGGAGCAGCGGCACGGTCTGCGCCACCCCGAGCGACCCCGACCAGCCGCCGTCCATCCCGTAGTCGTCTGCCAGCACCGCGATGGTCGTCGGCAGCAGGGAGACCACGAAGAGGCCGACCACGACGTACGGGAGCGCCCGCTGCCAGGCCTTGGGAGCCTGGGCGAACAGGGGCTGGGCCGCAGCGGCGGGAGTGCGCAGGGCCGCGGCGAGCTGTGCCGGGGGGCGGGGCTGCGGGGTGCCGGCCGTGCGGGCGGCGCCCTTGGCCGGGGTCCGTCCTCCGGTCCGTTCGCGGGCTTCGTCGCTCATGATCGCACCAGCCTATGCTCCGCCGGGCCCGCACGGGCCCAGGGGTAGGGTGCACACCAGTCGATCATGGGGGAGATGTTCGCATGGGCGGGGCGGCCGCGCTGGAGAAGCTGGTGCCGGTGCTGCTGGCCTTCGGCGGCGGGGTCCTCCTCGCACGCCGCAAGGTGGTTCCGGCCGAGGCCTCCAAGGCCTTCTCCGACTACGCGTTCCTCTTCGCCGTGCCCTGCTACCTCTTCGGCAACATCTACGCCAGCGACCTCGCGGCCCTGTTCGACCGGCGGGCGATCGGCGGATACGCCGCGGCCGCGGCGGTCGCCGTGGCCGTCGTCGCCGTGGCGGCGGTCGCCCGGGGCCTGCGGGAGCCCCGCGAGGTGGCACTGCGCGTGATGGCCGGAGTCCAGGTGAACACCGCCTACTTCGCCGTCCCCGTGTTCATCACCGTCTTCGGGACGGCCGCGCCGATCTTCCCGATCCTGCTCTTCCAGGTCTGCGTGCTCTCCCTGGTCGTCATCGCCCTCATGGAGCTGGGCCGCGCCGGCCCCGGCGGCGGCCGGGGCCGGCGCCTGTCCCGGGCGGTCGGGGCCTCGCTCGTCACTCCGCTGGTCCTCGCCTGCAACGCGGGGATCCTGCTCAACCTGCTCTCGGTGCGGGTCCCCGCCGTCGTCCTGGACGGAGCCGCCTTCGTCGGCGACAGCGCCTCGCCGGTGGCCCTGTTCGCCCTCGGCCTCCACCTCGGCGGCGTCGGCCTCCACCTGCGGGGCACCACGCGCGAGGAGGTGGCCCTCATCGGCTTCAAGTGCCTGGTGTTCCCGCTGCTGACCTGGGTGGTGTGCGGGCTGTTCTTCGGTGTGCGGGGCGACTGGCTGGCGTACCTCGTGCTGATCGCCGCGATGCCGACCCCGCAGAACCTGTTCATCTTCGCCCAGCGCTACGACGTCGGCGTCGACCTCTCCGCCGCGGTCGTGATCAAGACCTCGCTCGTCTCGCTGCTGCTGCTGCCGCTCTGGCTGCAGACGGTCGCCACCTGAGCAGCCGCCCCCTCGGCGGGCGCCGGCCCGGCGGGCCGACGTCGGCGTCTGGCGCCGCCGTGGCCGCCGCCGTGCGACCGTTTCCGAGCGGCAGCGTCAGGACGACCACCCCGCCGGGGCCGGTCGCAGGTCCGTGCGCGTCCCGTTCCTGCCCCCGGCGTGGCCGACGTCGGAGCCGCACGGCCCTGGTCGGGCGGACGGCAGAGCCGGACGCGGGGACCCGCATCAACGCTCACGTACCCCCGGGCGGGACCGGCTCGTTGAACCGGCATGGAACTGCCGACCATCGCGGCGCCGGGCGTCGGGGAACGGGCCGACGCCGCGGCCGATGCCGCCTGCCACCTCTACGACACCGTCGCACCCTGGGGGCCCGGAGCACCCGGAGGGTGGAGCCGGACCGCCGCCGAGGACGCCGCGGAGGCGATCGAGACCACCGCTTACGCCCTCGCGACCGCGGCCCCGGGCGCCGAGGTCGTCCTGGCGCCCGTCCACGCGGCCCTGGCCGACCTGCGCCGCCGCCTCGGCCTCGCCCCCGCCGAGCCGCTGACCGGCGACGGGCTCCCGGCGACCCCGCGGACGGTGGGCAACCCGCGCCGGACCCGGTGGGTACGGGCCCTCACGGCGCCTTCGCCCCGGCAACCGCCTTCTCGTACAACTTTCTGATGTCCGCGCCGAAGTACGAGCTGTAGGAGACGTCGGGCTTGTCCCCGCCCGTCTTCCAGCCGCCGATCACGCCCACCACGTCGCCGGTCCCGGTGCGGCCGTCCAGGCGGAGCAGGAACGGGCCCCCGCTGGTGCCGCCCGGGTAGCCGGTGCAGGCGATGCGCAGGAACGAGCCCGGGATCCGGGAGTCGGTGCTGGTGTACTTCGTCGTCCGGTTCACGCACAGGCGCGGCCGTGCGGCGGCGGACGGGTGCCCGATCAGCGTGGCCCGCGCGTGTGCATAACCGGCTCCGGTGACCAGTCGGTTGCCGCCCACCACGTCCTGGACGCGGAACCCCTTCGGGCCGGGCCCGACCTGCGCGAAGGCCACGTCGAGGGCGGCCGCGCGGTTCACGCCCTGGGTGCGGTAGCGCTGGTCGATCCAGATCTTGGAGCGTCCGGCCGCGGTGCGCAGGACCGGGAACATGCCGAACGGCCGCGGCTTGGCCCGCGTGTACTGCGGTACGAAGGCCACCTGCTGGGTGTCCGCGCCGGTCAGGCAGTGGGCGGCGCTGATGATGAGGTTGCGGCCGGGGGAGGCGACCACGCTCGCGGTGCAGAAGTAGGAGCCGCCGCCCTTGACGAGGAACATCCGGCCGACGACCGGGAGACCGCCGAAGTCCTGCCCGACGCCGGGGCCGGCGGCGGGAATCCGGGGGAGGGCCGGACGTACGGGGGCGGGCGCCGGGAGGGTGACCGGCGTCGGGAGGGTGACGGGCGTCGGCGTGGGCGTGGGCGTGGGCGTCGGTGCGGTGGGGGCGGCGGACGGGGAAGGAGTCGCGTCCGGGCCCGGGTCCACGGGGCGGACCGGCTCGTCCGGCTCGTCCGGCCCGCCGGTTCCTCCCGGCTCACCCGCCTCGTCCGGCGGCGGGAGAGGTGGTACGGGTGCCCAGGGATCTGGGGGATCCAAGGGATCCACGGGGGCCACGGGATCGACGGGCGGTACCGGGGCGACCGGGTCCTGCGGTGCCGCGGCCCGCCGCTCCGGAGGGCCGGGCGGCAGCGGGCGGGCCGAGGCCATCCGCTCGGGCGTCCAGAAGGACTCCGCCTCGCGCGTGCCCCAGCGGCCCGCGGCCACCGGAACCGCGCCCCCCGCCTCGGCCACGGGCAGCGGCCCCGCGGACACCAGCAGGGCGGCCGCCGCCGCGGCCACCGTCAACGTACGTCGCATGCCGGACACTCCCTAAACGGCTTGGGGGAAACGGAAGAGCCGGTCCGGATCGTGGGTACGCCGGACCTCCTCCAGCCGGGCGAGGTTCGGGCCGTAATAGGCCTCGCGCCAGCCGCTGAGCTTCGGGTCGATGTAGTTCTGGTACGCGCGGCCGCTCGCCCAGGGACGCAGGTCCTGCCACAGCCCGTCGAGCCAGGCCTCGTGCCGGGCCACGTCGGCGGCCGGCGCGGATTCGGGCCAGTGGACGAGGTACTGGCCGAGGAAGGCGCTGTCGCGGTGCACGAAGGCGGTGTCGCCGGCCGCGACCCGGTTGACGGCACCGCCGCAGACCCCGTCGAACTGCACCACGCCGAGCCCGCCCCGGGGAGCCTCGGCCCCGTACCGCCGGACGGCGTCCAGGACGGCGTCGATCGCCGCGTCCGGCAGTCCCGCACCGGCCCAGAAGTCGGAGCGGGCGGCGTAGGAGTCCCTGCCGAGCCGTCCCCGCGGGTCCCGGCCCGGCAGCGTGCCCGGCAGCCGGCACTCCGCGGCGCTCAGGTCCAGGCACCCGGACATGGCCCGCAGGGTGTCGCCGTGGCTGCGTACGACGATCCAGCTGTCCCGGGGCGCGGCGCCGACCAGGTCGGACAGCCGTGTCAACTGCCGTTCCAGTTCCGGGCGCCCGTCGAGGCACACCACCCGGAGCGAAGGCACCGTGGCGGCCGTGTCGCCGGGCCCGGGGAAACGCCCGGGTCCGGGGCCGGCCTCGACGGTGAACTCCACCTGGCTCCAGAACGGGTCCGGCAGCCCGGTCAGCCAGCGCTGCCAGCCGCGCAGGACGTCCGCAGAACCGGCGGCCGGCCAGTGCAGTTCGGCGAAGGCGCAGTCGCCGACCGTGTGCGTCCGGAAGCGGAACTCGGTCACCACACCGAAGTTGCCGCCGCCACCGCCGCGCAGGGCCCAGAAGAGATCGGGGTCCCGGTCGGCGGAGACCTCTCGGACGGTCCCGTCGGCGGTGACCGCCTGCGCCCCGGTCAGCCGGTCCGCGGTGGTGCCGTACGCCCGCGAGGCCAGGCCGAGCCCGCCGCCCAGCGTGAGGCCCGCGATGCCGACGGAGGGACACAGCCCGGTAGGGACGGACAGGCCCCGCCCGGCGAGGGCAGCGTGCACGTCACCGAGCCGGGCGCCCGCGCCGATACGGACGCCGTCCCCCTCGACCGTCACCGCGGCCATCGCCCCGGTGTCGAGGACCAGGGCGCCGGCCCGCGTGGACCAGCCGGCGTAGCTGTGCCCGCCGCCGCGGGGCACCACGGCCACGGCTTCGCGCCGGGCGAAGTCCAGGCAGACGGCGACGTCCCCCGCATGCGCGGGATAGGCGACCGCGGCCGGCACGACGGCGTCGTAGCGGGGCTGGAACAGCCTCCCGGCCTCCGGGTGGTCGCGGTCCCCGGGAAGCACCAGCCGCCCGTCGATCCCGCGTGCCAGCGCGCCGTAGTCCGGGCCCCGGGCCGCCGCGCCGACGGTGGCGAGGACGGCCGCGGCCGCACCGCCGAGGACCTGGCGCCGATCGAGGCTCATACCTCCTTCCTGCCACCGTCCCTCCGGATCCCCGTGCAGGCGGGTCCCACGCGCACCGCGCTGACCCCCGAACGGCGCATTGCCCAAGGGGTTCGACTCGTCCTGTGGAAGGACCGCGGCGGCGGGCATCCGGCCCCGCGACCACGCCCGAACCGGCCCCCGCCCGGCGAACCGCCGCCGTACGCTGCCCCCATGACTCTTGTGGATCTCACCGCGCACGCCGAGGAGTTCAACGCCGACCCGTATCCCTTCTACGAGGCCCTGCGCGCCTCCGGCCCCGTCCACCGGCTGGTGCTGGGCGGCGAACGCGCATGGCTCGTCGTCGGCCACCAGGAGGCCAGAGAGGCCCTCAGCCACCCGGGCCTGTCGAAGAACTGGCTCGGATCGGAGCCGTACGAGGTCACGCAGGTCCACGCCGTCGCCAGGAACATGCTGGACACGGACCCGCCGCACCACACCCGGCTACGGCGCCTGGTGGCCCGCGAGTTCACCACCCGCCGCGTCGAGGCCCTGCGCCCCCGCGTGCAGCAGATCACCGACGGACTGCTGGACGCGATGGAGGCCCTGCCCGAACGCCGGGCCGACCTGATCCGCTCCTTCGCCGTACCACTGCCCATGACCCTGATCTGCGAGCTGCTGGGCGTGCCCGACCTGGACCGGGCCCGGTTCCGCTACTGGTCGGGCGAGATCGTCGCCCCCCTCGACGGCGTCGGCGCGGACCCCCGGGTCCTGCAGGAGATGACCGCGTACCTCTCCGAACTCGTCGCGGCCAAGGCCGGGGCACGGGGCGACGACCTGCTCAGCGCACTCATCCGCACCCGGGACGAGGACGGCGACCGGCTCTCCCCGGACGAACTGATCGGGATGGCCTTCCTGCTGCTGGTCGCGGGCCACGAGACCACCGTCAACCTGATCGGCAACGGCGTACGGGCCCTGCTCGGGCACCCGGACCAGCTCGCCGCGCTGCGCGCCGACCCCGACGGGCTGATCGGCGGTGCGGTGGAGGAGATGCTGCGCTACGACGGCCCGGTGCAGCACGCCACGTACCGCTTCGCCGACACCGATCTGGAACTGGGCGGTGTCCCCATCGAGGCCGGGTCCTCCGTCATGGTCGCCCTCGCCGCGGCCGACCGTGATCCGGCGCGCTTCACCGGGCCGGGCCCCGGGCCGGAGGAGTTCGACATCCGCCGCACCGGCCCGGGCCATCTGGCCTTCGGCCACGGCATCCACCACTGCCTCGGCGCGCCGCTCGCCCGGCTGGAGGGCCGCATTGCCGTCCGCTCACTGCTGGAACGTTTCCCCACCCTGGCCGAGGATCCGGACGCGGGACCGCCCGACTGGCTCCCGGGCACCCTGATGCGCGGCGTGACGAAGCTCCCCCTGCGCTGGTGACCCCGCGCGGCGGAACCAGCCCCGCGCGGCGGAGCGTGCCGGGTCCGCGTCACTCCCACGCGGCAGTTCCCGTACCGCCGCCCCGGGCAGCCCCGCGGCGACGCCGCGCAGCCGCCGCCTCCAGCTCCGGGAGCGGGCCGCCCGGGCCCCCTCGGTGACCGTGACGCTCGCGAGCAGCAGGTCCCCCGCGGAGAAGGAGCCGTCCAGCAGCGGTTGTTCGGCCGACAGGCGCACCGCGAGGAGGACGAACGGGAGCGCCCCCTGCTGCGCGGGGACGGGGCGCAGGTCGGCGGGCCGCACTGCGCCGAGCGGGACCCGGCGCAGGCCGTGCACCGTGCGGGCCAGCCGGGTCGCGTCGGCGGGCGCGGCCTCCCGGCGCGGCGGGGCGAGCTCGCCGAGCGTGCGGTCGAGGTGCAGCGGACGGTCCGTGGGTGCCCTTGTCGGCCCGGTTCGCGTGGAGGTGGAGGGCCGCTCCCAGCCGTACGGCTCACGGACGGTCGGGCCGCCCCACGTCCTCAGGGGGTCGGTGGGGCCAGCGGTTCGAGGCGGCGGCGGAGGAGACAGAACTCGTTGCCCTCCGGGTCGGACAGGACGTGCCAGTCCTCCGTGCCGTCCTGGCCGATGTCGACGGGCCGGGCGCCGAGGGCGAGCAGTCGTTCCAGCTCGGCGGCCTGGTCCCGGTCGGTGGCGTTGACGTCGATGTGCAGGCGCAGCTTGCCGGTCCGCGGGGCGCCTCCGGGGCTCAGGACGAGCGTGGGCTGCGGGCCGCCGAAGCCCGCGTCGGGCGGCCCGATCTCGATGCTGCCGTCGTCCTCGCGGCCGAGTTCGACGTAGCCGAGGACCTTGCTCCAGAACTCGGCGAGCCGTTCCGGCTCGGCACAGTCCAGGACCAGCTCACTGATGCGGCATGCCATGCCGGTCAGTCTACGGAACGAGTTCTGGCTGCACGGGGAGATGCAGACGATGTCCGGGGACGCCACGAACGCGAGCCTCGACCACCTCGGCCGCCTCGACACCGGGGTATCACCGCCCCCCTCAGGCCCCCATGCCGACCCGGGAACCCGACACCCCCGGCGTCCTGGTCACCCGCATCGATCCCGCCGCGATCCGGACCGCACTCCAACAGGCGTCATGAAAGCGGAGTTCCAGCGCAGCGCCGACACCACCAGCCTCAGTCTCCTCGACGACACCTGGGGACCTCCCCCGGGCCCGGTACGACGCCCGGTACGCCGACGAGGCTGATCTTGGCCGTCGGCGAACCGCCGAGGCCAGGGCCTCCGTCGAACGACCCGGCGCCGGGAACGTGCTCGCCCCCTGCCGCCCGCTGGGTTCGCTCACCCACCCGTCCTGAGGCCCCCCGCCCGGCCGATCCCCGAGCCGCCCGACCGGGCGGTGGCCCGGCCCGGTACGCCGTCAGCCCTTGCGGGCCAGCAGGAAGCCCTGCTGCGAGCCCTCGTGCGGGGTCGGCCCGCGGAGCAGGCGGGCCGCCTCGGCCAGTCCGGCCCCGGCCAGCAGGGCGGCGATCCGGTCGGGCGGTATCCGGTACACGTCGAGGTCCACGGGGTGCCCGTACGCGTGGTCCAGCCGGACCCGTTCGTCCCCGGCCTCGAAGGCGACCAGGGCGTGACCGCCCGGCGCCAGCACCCGGGCGAACTCCGCGAACACGCCGGGCAGTTCCGACGGCGGCGTGTGCACGGTCGAGTACCAGGCGAGGACCCCGCCCAGCACTCCGTCGGCCACGTCCAGCGCGGCCATCGACCCCACCTCGAACCGCAGCCCCGGATACGTACGGCGGGCCACCGCCACCATGGCCGGGGACAGGTCCACCCCGAAGGTCCGTACGCCGAGGCCGTCCAGATGCGCCGTCACCCGGCCCGGCCCGCAGCCCAGGTCGGCCACCGCCCGGCCGGGACCGCCCTGTTCTCCGCGCACGCACTCGGCGAAGGCGCCCAGCATGGCCCGGTCCAGCGGCTTCCCGGCCAGATCCGTGCCCAGCAGCCGCGCACAGTCGACGGCGACGGCGTCGTAGGACGCACGGACGGAGTGCAGGTACGAGGAAGCTGTCATGCCCCTGAACAGTAGCCCGCCCGGCGCTCCGGATCATCCTCCGGCCAGCGGATTGGGCAGCTCCGCCCACTGGTCGCCCGGGACGCCCGGGCTCAGCCGCATGAGGGTGAGCGCCTTCGTGGGCAGCCGGCCCGTCAGCAGGGCCTCGGTGTCGGCGGTGGACGGCAGGGCGGTCACCTCCGCGAGGGCTTCGGCGAAGGCTCCGGACGAGCCCGCGGTGGCGCCGAGCGCGCCCGTCAGCAGGGACCCGAAGAGCTTGCGGCGCAGGACCGTCACGTCGTCCGTGACCAGCCTGCCCGACAGCGGCGGCACCGGCAGCCCGTGCGCCCGCAGCCGGGCCGGGCTGATCCGGATGTCGGCGAGGTCGCGGTAGACCAGCCGCAGCGGCTCGCCGGCGGGGGAGAGGACGACCAGGAGGTTCTGCCCGTGGGCCTCCAGGGCCACCCCGAGCTCCAGTACCCGCAGGCACACCCCCAGGGCGAGGCGGGCGAACCGCGTCCGCCAGGCCGCCGAACGGGCCGGCGGGTACGAGGCCAGCGCGGCCACCGGCAGCACCCGCTCACCGGCGGCGGCGTCCGCGTACACCTCCGGCGGCTCGCGCAGCACGGCCGCGAGGTCCGGGCTGTGCGCGGTGGCGGCGCCCAGGGTGCGGGTGATGTGCAGCCGCCCGTCGAGCCGCTCGGCGAGGCCCTGGGCGAAGGCGGACACGGCCGCCGCGGTCTCGATGGAGTAGACCGAGATGTCCCGGACGGAGGAGGTCAGCCGGGCGCTGAGCGCGGTCTTCACGTGCGCGCCGCCGTCGTCGGGCGCCAGCGTGCGCAGGGCCATCAGCGGGTGCGCCGCGAAACCGGTCCGCACCCGATCGTGCTTGAGCACGTGCGCCGCCTGCCACGGGTGCACGGGGACCAGGATCCGCCCGGCGTCACGCAGCCGCGCCGGCCAGTCGCCGGTGACCAGGCACTCCTCCGCGCGTACGGAGACCAGGCCGAGTTCCACCACGGGCCGGTGCTCGGGCGCGTACGCCAGCTCCTCGGCGACCGAGAAACCGGGCCGGGAACGGCAGTTGGGGTGGTACGGATGGCCGTCGACCACCCGCTGCTCCCACTCCCACGCGGCCCGCGCCGGGTGGTCCTCCCCGGCGGGCGGCTGTCCGGCGCGGGAGAGGGCGAGAGAGGCCGTACTGGCGTCCAGCTCGACGGCGAAGTCCTCCCCGTGCGGGACCCCGAGGGCCCTGACGAGCTGCCCGGCCCGGCGATGGGCCCGCCCGTCGAGCAGCAGTTCGTCCACGTAGGGCCGCGTCGCGTACGGGTCCGCGGGCGGGCCCTCCAGCCGCCCGCCGCCCGCCAGCAGCAGCGCCAGACCGTCCGGCGTCGCCTCCCGGCCCACGACCCACGGCAGGGGTTCGACGGCCAGGGCCCGCCACAGCCGGGTGAGCACGGCCGCCCGGGATCCGGTCAGCGCGGCGGTGTACGGGGTGGCGAGCGCGGGCCGTACGGCGGCCAGTCCGGCGGCGACGGCTTCTTCGGCCGCGGAGGGGGGAAGGTGCATGCTGGGCTCCGCCTTCGGAATGTCGCTTCGAGTTCCGCTTCGAATGTGGCTTCACGGGATGATCAAGTAATCATTGCGGATACCGACGATCACGGCTGGTGGTTCCCCCCGCGGACCTCCTGCCCACCGGATGGACCGAATGGAACCAGTGGACCTCAACGCCGCCGCAGACGCGTACGCCGCAGCCCCGCTCCTGAACTGCCTGCTCCGGGAGGCGGCCGACCCGGCGGGGCCGGACGGCCCCGCCGGGTCGGCCGTCCACCGGCTGCGGGGCAGCGGGCGGCTGCTCCGGGTGCGCGGCGGCCGCCGGCCGGAGCGCCCCGAACTGCGGACCGCCAACGGCTGGCACCCCCTCAGCCACACCGAACTGGTCAAACTCGTCTCCGACGAGCTCGGCCGGTTCACCGGTGTCACCAACGACGAACTCCCCGTCGAGATCACCGACAGCCGCGACGCGCTCGTCGCGCTGCTGGCCGCCCGCGCCGCCGCCGAGCCCCCGGCGGACCCGTACATGCTCTCCGAGCAGTCCCTGGTGACGGGCCACCCGCACCACCCCGCCCCCAAGGCCCGCGGCGGTGCGCCGGCCGGCAGCTGGCTGCCGTACGCGCCCGAGGCACACGCCCGCTTCCCGCTGGTTTTCCTGGGCGTGCGCGAGGACCAGGGCGCCGAGGAGGGCGGGCGGGCGGTCGCCGAGGCGATCGACTCCCTCGCCGGCCTCCTCGACGGGCCGCGCCCGCCCGCGGGCTACCGGCTGCTGCCCGCCCACCCCTGGCAGCTCGACCTGGTGGCGGACCGGCCCGCGGTGCGCGAGGCGTTCGCCGACCGGCGACTCCTGCGGCTGGGCGAGAGCCGGCGGCCGGTCTGGCCCACCGCGTCCATCCGGACCGTCCACGTTCCCGGTGCTGCTCCCGTTCCCGGTGCCGCTCCCGCGGCGGACCTCTTCGTGAAGTTCAGCCTCGACGTGCGGATCACCAACGACGTGCGCCGCCTGTGGCGGCACGACCTGCTCGCGCTGCGCCGCGCCGACGCGGCCGTCGAGGCCGGCTTCGCCGCACTGCGCGCGACCGGCTCGGACGCGGCCTGGCTCGCCGACCGCGGCTACCGCACCGCCGCCTTCGCGTTCGAGGAACTCGCGGTCCTGGTCCGGGACGGACTGCGCGCCCACACCCTGCCCGGGGCCACCCCGCTGCTCGCCGCCGCGCTCGCCGAGGGCGCTCCCGGGAGCCCCCGGGCGGGTGCCGCCGACCCCCTCGCGTGGTGGCGGGCGTACCTGCTCCAGGTCGTGCCACCGGTACTCGAACTCTTCGCCCGGCACGGTGTCGTGCTGGAGGCCCACCTCCAGAACACCCTCGTCGCGGTCGACGCGGCGGGCATGCCCGTGCAGGCCCTCTTCCGGGACGCGGAGGGGGTCAAGCTCCTGCCGGACGTGTCGCGGGCGGATGCCTGGGAGCGCCTGGTGTACTGCCTGGTGGTCAACAACCTGTCCGGGATCGCGGGCGCGCTGGCCGATCGGTATCCGGACATCTCGCCGCTCCTGTGGCCGGCCGTACGGGAGGAGTTGCTGCGCTACGCGGCCCGGCGCGGGCTCCCCGAGATCGCCGCGCTCCTGGCCGCCCCCGCGCTGCCCGCGAAGACCAACCTGCTGCTGCGCTGGACCCGGGCCGACGGCGCGGACGCCCGCTACCGTCCGCTGCCGAACCCCCTGCGCGGGTAGGCGGGAGGCGTCCCCGTCAGGGCCCGGGGTGGGGAACCGGCCAAGCTGGGCGGGCTGCCCCGATCTCCTCTCACCCAGAGGTATAGACCAATGCTAGGTTGGTCGGGCAGACCGCGCAGTCCTTGACCACCCGTCAGAGGAGAAGCCATGCCCTCCCCTTCGCGGGGCGGCGGCCCGGCCGCCATGCCCAAGTACCATCGGATCGCCGCAGCGTTGCGCCGCGATCTCGAGCGCGCCGCGCACACCCCCGGCGGGAGACTGCCCTCCGAACGCAGTCTGGCCGCCCGCTACCAGGTCAACCGGCAGACCATCAGGGCCGCCCTCCAGCGCCTGCGGGAGGACGGCCTGGTCGTGACCGGGCGCCGCGGCTCCCGCCCCGCCGTCACTGCCGAGGTCGTTCCCGCCGCGGCCGACCCGGTCGCCTTCGGGCCGGCGTCCCCGGCGCCCGCCCTCACCCGTAGCTGGGTCACGGTGGTCACCGTCCCGCCCTCGCTCGCCGTGCCGCTCGGCATGACCGGCGGGGACCGCACCCTGGTCCATCACCACCGCGAGCGGGGACGGACCGGTGAGACGCTCCGGCACGCCGTCACGTACTTCAGCCCGGACGCCGTCGCCCGCAGCCCCGAACTCGCTGCGTGCCGCAGCCGGGCGGGGCGGGCCCAGGACCAGGACCAGGACCTGACGCCCCTCCGGGACTGGCTGGAGCGGGCCGCGGCGGGCGGCCGGGTCGCCGAGACCATCACCATGACCCGTACCACCCGCCCGCCCGCCTCCGCCTCCGCCTGCGGCCTGACCGTGCGCCGCACCGTGCACGCCCCGTCCGGTCTCCTGCTGGCCGTCACCGACCTGGCCTTCCCCACCTGGGACCACCTGACCTTCCACCGTGACCGCCGTCACCCCGCCACCACCGCGTTCCACATCGGTTAGCGCCCGTCCGTACCCCGTGCCGCGGTGCCCGCCACACCGCGCACGGGTCCGGGCCCGGCCGCACCACCGCGTCCCCGCGTGAGGTGGACCACTCGTGCGTTTGCCGGAGCGAACGCCGGGCATCGGCGCAGCTGGAGCGGAACCTCGCCCTCCGCGCACCGTGCCGGAGACGGGGCGCACGCGGGCGGATCCCGTCCCGCTCCACGGCCGCGCCGTCCCGACCCGCGCGCGCCGTACCCGGTACGACCCGCGAGGTGTATGTGTCCACGCTCCAGGCCGAGCACGTCTACAAGGTGTTCGGCAACCGGCCCGACGACGCCGTGCGCGCACTCGAAGGCGGCGGCGACCGCGCCGAGCTGCGCGCCGACGGAGCCACGGCCGCGGTCATCGACGTCTCCTTCGAGGTCGATCCCGGCCAGATCTTCGTCGTGATGGGGCTGTCGGGATCCGGCAAGTCCACTCTGCTGCGCATGCTGAACGGCCTGCTCGAACCCACCGCGGGACGCATCCTCTTCGACGGCCAGGACCTCACCGCGCTCAGCGCGCGCGAGCTGCGCCGCGTGCGGTCCACGAAGATCTCCATGGTCTTCCAGCACTTCGCCCTCTTCCCGCACCGCAACGTCCTGGAGAACGCCGGCTACGGGCTGGAGGTGCAGGGCGTCCCCCGCGCCGACCGCGAGCGCCGGGCCGCGGAGGCACTGGCCCTGTGCGGGCTCGAAGGCTGGGAGATGGCCTGGCCCGACGAGCTCTCCGGCGGCATGCAGCAGAGAGTGGGCCTCGCACGGGCCCTGGCCACGGACGCCGACCTCCTGCTGATGGACGAGTCCTTCAGCGCGCTGGACCCGCTCATCCGCCGCGACATGCAGGACCAGCTCCTCGAACTCCAGCGCACCCTGAAGAAGACCATCGTCTTCATCACCCACGACCTCAACGAGGCCATGCGCCTCGGCGACGGCATCGCCGTCATGCGCGACGGCCGCGTCGTCCAGCAGGGCACCGCCGAGGACATCCTCACCCGCCCCGCCGACGACTACGTCGCCTCCTTCGTCCAGGACGTCGACCGCTCCCGCGTGCTGACCGCCGACGCCGTGATGACGACGACCCGTCCGCACCGCCCCGGTGCGGACTCCTGCGGCTGCCCGACCGTCACCGCCGACACCCCGCTCGCCGACCTGTGCGCGATCAGCGCGCGCGTCCCCCACCCGGTCACCGTGACCGGCACCGACGGCGCCGTCGTCGGCTCCGTGCCCCAGGACCGTCTCGTCGCCTTCATCGGCGACGAGCAGCGGGCCCCTGTGCGCTGCGCGGAGGTGGCCGCCTGATGCCCCGCATGCCCCTCGGCGCCTGGGTCGACAGCGGAGTCGACTTCCTCCAGAGTCGGCTGTCCTGGCTGTTCGACGCCATCAGCGCACTCGTGACCGGGCTCTACGACGGCCTCGTCGCCGTGCTCTCCGCGCCCGCCCCGCTGCTGTTCGCGGGCATCCTCGCCGTCGCGGCCTGGTGGCTGCGCGGCCTGCTCGCGGGCCTGCTCGCCCTCGCCGGTTTCGCACTCGTCGACTCCGTCGGGCTCTGGTCCGACGCCATGTCCACGCTGTCGCTGGTCCTGGTCGCCACCCTCGTCACGCTGGTGTTCGCGATCCCGCTGGGCATCTGGGCGGCCCGGTCCGACCGGGTCAGTGCCGTCCTGCGGCCGGTCCTCGACTTCATGCAGACCATGCCGGCCATGGTCTACCTCATCCCCGGCATCATCTTCTTCGGGGTCGGCGTGGTGCCCGGCATCATCGCGACGATCGTCTTCTCCCTGCCGCCGGGCGTACGGATGACCGAACTCGGCATCCGCCAGGTCGACGCCGAACTCGTCGAGGCCGCCGAGGCCTTCGGCACCACCCCGCGCGACACCCTCGTGCGCGTCCAGCTGCCGCTGGCCCTGCCCACCCTCATGGCGGGCGTCAACCAGGTCATCATGCTCGGCCTGTCCATGGTCGTCATCGCCGGCATGGTCGGCGGCGGCGGACTCGGCGGCGCCGTCTACCGTGCCATCGGCAACGTCGACATCGGCCTCGGCTTCGAGGCGGGCCTCTCCATCGTCATCCTCGCCATGTACCTCGACCGGATGACCGGAGCCCTCGGCCGCCAGGTCTCCCCGCTGGGCCGGCGCACCCTCGCCAGGACCCGGGCGGCCGTCACCGGCGCCGCCCGCGTGTGGAACCACCGCCCCCGGCCCGCGTACGCCGTCACCGGCGCCGTCGTGCTGGCCCTGGTCGCGGGCGGCCTGAGCGCCTTCGGCGGCTCCGGCGGCGAGGACGGACCGGAGGGCGCCGAGAACATCGGCAAGGGCCGCACCGTGTCCATCGGCTACATCCCGTGGGACGAGGGCATCGCCTCCACCTTCCTCTGGAAGGAACTCCTGGAACGGCGCGGCTTCGAGGTCGACACCCGCCAGCTGGAGGCGGGCGCGCTCTACACCGGTCTGGCCGGCGGCGGCCTCGACTTCCAGACCGACGCCTGGCTGCCCGTCACCCACGCCCAGTACTGGGAGAAGTACGGCAACAAGCTGGAGGACCTCGGCTCCTGGTACGCCCCGACCTCCATCGAGCTCGCCGTGCCCTCGTACGTGAAGGACGTCCGCTCGCTCGCCGACCTCAAGGGCAAGGCCGGGCAGTTCAAGGGCCGCATCATCGGCATCGAGCCGAGCGCCGGCGCCATGGCCCTCCTGAAGGACAAGGTCATGGAGGAGTACGGACTGGAGGGCGAGTACCAGGTCGTCGACGGCTCCACACCCGGCATGCTCGCCGAGCTCAAGCGCGCCTACGACAAGAAGGAGCCGGTGGTCACCGTCCTGTGGTCGCCGCACTGGGCGTACTCCTCCTACGAGCTGACCAAGCTGGAGGACCCCAAGGGCGTCTGGGGCAAGGGCGACGGCATCCACACCCTGGCCCGCAAGGGCTTCGCCGACGACGAGCCCGAGGTGGCCGCCTGGCTGCGCGACTTCAAGCTCACCGAGGAACAGCTCACGGGCCTGGAGGCACGGATCCAGCAGACCGGCAAGGGCAAGGAGCAGCAGGCGGTCCGCGCCTGGCTCCAGGAGCACCCCGAGGTCGGCGCGCTGACCTGACACGCGGCACACCGTGAGGAGCGGCGCAGGCGCCGGGCGCGCGGATCCCGTACGGGAACCCGCGCGCCCGGCGCCTGCACGCGCACCGGCCCGGCTCAGGGCACCAGCACGCGTTCCGGTGCCCCGGCCCCCGGGGCCGGCAGGGGTTCCGCCGGCCGCGGTCGCAAGGGCCACCAGAGGGACCGCCCCAGGAGCACCGCGCACGCCGGCACCAGGACGATCGACAGGACGAAGGCGGAGAGCAGGATCCCTAGCGCCGTCGCGAAGCCGATCTGCTGCGTGGCCGCGACCGGGTTGACCGCCAGGCTGCCGAACGAGGCGGCGAGCACCAGCCCGGCCGTCGCCACGGCCGGAACGGTGTGCCGCACCGCCCGGGCCACCGCCTCCCGGGCCGGACCGGGCCGCTCCATCTCCTCCCGGATCCGGTCGGTCACCAGGATGTTGTAGTCGGTGCCCAGCGCGACCACGAACAGGAACAGCACCAGCGGCAGCGTGAACGCCACCCCGGGCTGGTCCAGGCCGTGCTGGAAGACGAGCGCCGCGGCACCCAGCGTGGCCGCGAACCCCAGCCCCACCGTGAGCATCAGGATCAGCGGGGCGAGCAGGCTGCGCAGCAGCAGGAAGAGGATGAGCGCGATCAGGGCCGCCGCAACCGGGAACACCAGGCGAAGGTCCTCGCCCACGGCCGTCGAGACATCGGCGAACACCGCCGCGGTACCGCCCACATGCGCCTCGGTGCCGGCCGGCTTGTGCGCCGACACCGTGTCACGGACCGGGCCCGACGCCAGGTCGCGGGCCTCCTGGCCGTTCGGGTCCGCGTTCGGGAACAGGTCGATGCGCGCCGCCAGCCGGTCCTCGCTCAGCACCGTCGGGGCGACCTGCCCCACCCCCTTCACCCGGGCGAGCGTTGCGGAGAGGGCGTCGGTCCGGCCGGTGGTGAGCGGGGCGCCGTCCGACGCGGTCACGTAGACGCTGATCGGGTCCGACACCCCGGCTGGCATCGCCCTGGAGATCTCGGCGGCGGTGGCCGCTGCGGCCGTACGCTCACCGTCCGCGCCGCCGGACCCGTAGTCCATCCGTATGCCGGCCGTGCCCGCGGCGAGCGCGCCCAGCAGCACCACGGAGCCGAGGGCCGCCGTGAGGGGCCGCTTGACCAGCCAGGTGCTCAGCCGTCCGGCCGAGCCGCCGCTGCCCTCGCGCTGGTGGGCCCGCGAGGGCCAGAACATCCTGCGCCCGGTGACGGCGAGCAGGGCCGGCATGAAGGTGAGGCTGCCGAACAGCATCACCAGCACGGACACCGCGATGGCCGGACCGAGCACGCGGAACTGCCCGAAGGAGGCCACTCCGAGCGTGGCGAACGCCGCGACGATAGTGAGCGCCGCCGAGGTCACGGCCGTACCCACGCGGCCCGACACCTCGGCCGCGGCGGCCCGCCCCGGCTGCCCGGGCTGCCGGCGCAGCTGCTCGCGGAACCGGAACAGCAGGAACAGGAAGTAGTCGATGCCGATGCCGACCAGGACGACGCTGATCAGCTGCGGGGTGGAGGGGTCGAGGGTGACCCCGGTCAGCAGCGCTACGCCGACCACCGTACCCGTCGCGGCGCCGCCGATGACGGACACGACGATCAGCGGGAGCAGCGCGGCGAGCACGCTGCGGAACACCAGCACGTGCAGCAGCACGATCACGCCGAGCATCACGATGCCGATCACCCGTGCCCGGGTCTCCTCGGCGTCGATGCCGTCCACGGTGGTGGCGAGCCCGCCCGTGTAGCCGGTCCGGAACCCGGCCTCGGCGAACCCGGCCCGGGACTGCTCGCGGAAGGCCCGGTAGGTGTCCTGGAGCCCGGGGTCCTGGGGGTTGCCCTTCAGCTCAACGGACAACAGCCGGAAGGTGCGGTCGGGAGCCGTCATGGCCGGGGCGACCCTCGGGGTCTGCGAGTGGTCCCGGGCGAACGGCGTCTCCTCCTCGGGCTTCGGCATGGCCACCCGGTGCCGGCTCAGCTGCGCGGCCTCCTCGTCGATGTGCCGTTCGTCGGCACCGCTCAGCGGCCCGCCGTCCGACCGGGCGACCAGCACGGTCAGCGTGTTGGCGTCCGGCTTCACCCCGAACCGCTCCTCGGCGACCTTCAGGGCCGCCGCCGAGTCGTAGGAAGGGGGCAGGAAATCGCCGGTGCTGCTCTGGGTGGCGCGGAAGACGAGCGCCTGCCCGGCGATCGTCAGGGCGATGCCGAGCACGGCCCACAGGGCGATCACCTTCCACGGATTCCTCGTCGAGAACCCGGTCAGGGCGCGGATCACGTGACTCCTCAGGTCGATGGGGCGGACCGGGGTTCCCGGCCCGACTCCAGACCATCAGCCGGGGGCCGCGCGATCGTCGGCGTACGGGAGGAAACGCACCCGGGAGCAGGGTCCGTGCCGCAGTCCCGACCAGGACCCTGGTCCTGGTCCGCGACCGGTCCCCGGGACGACGGCGCCGGCCGGCCGGACTGTCAGAATGGAACGACAGGAACCGGCACGAACCGTCCCCGCACCGTGGGGAGCAGGCCGGCGGGGGAGGACCGTCAAGGATGAACAGGGGCGCCGACCGGCTGCGCTGGACGCGCAACGACGCACTGGTGGCCATCGGGGCCGCCGCCGTGGACCTGCTCGGCTTCTCGGTCGGCACCCGCACCGAGGGCATGACTCTCACCCTGTCCGCCGTCTGCGCACTCATGGCCGCCGCCGCGTGCCTGCTGGCCCGCCGCAGCCGGCCCGTCCCGGTGCTCGCCGCGGTGCTGCTCCTGGGGATCGTGCCCAACGTCGCGATCCCGGACGTCACACCGCACTTCCCGGCAGGCCTCGCCGTCGCCCTCTACTCGGTGGTCCGGTTCTGCCAGCCCGTCGTCGCCGCGGCGGCCGTCGCCCTGACCGTCCCGCTGGCCTCGGCGGGCCAAGGCGCGACGCCGGTCCCCTCCGGCTGGTCCCTCGTCGCCAACGCGGCGGCCGCGGCCCTGGTCGCCGGCGCGGCCCTGGTCATCAACCGCTGGCAGCGGGAGGTCGCGGCCAACCAGGCCCTCCAGGCCGAGCGCGCGGTCGCCGAGGAACGCCGCCGCATCGCCCGGGAACTCCACGACATCGTCGCCCACCACATCACCGCCATGCAGCTGATGGCGGGCGGCGCCCGGGCCAACCTGGCCCACGACACCGAGGCGGCCCGCGGGGCCCTCGTCACCCTGGAGGACTCCGGCCGCATCGCCCTGCGCGAGATGCGGCAACTCCTCGACGTCCTACGGGCCGGAGACGAACCGGACGAAACACCTCCGGCGCCCCAGCCCGGTGCCGCCGACCTGGAGCGCATCGTCACCGAGTCGCGCCTGGCCGGAACGGAGACGGAGTTCACCGTCGACGGACCCGTCCGCCCCCTGCCGCCCAGCGTCGGCCTCACCCTCTTCCGCATCGTGCAGGAGGCGCTGACCAACACCCGCAAGCACGCGGGGCGGGCGCGGGCCGAGGTACGGCTGACCTACCGCCCCGACGAGGTCTCGGTGGAGGTCTGCGACGACGGGGCCGGTGCCCCGCCGCCGCTCGCCCGGCCCGCCACGGGCACCGGGTACGGTCTGATCGGAATGCACGAACGCGTAGCCCTCCAGGGCGGAACCATGGAGGCGGCCGCACGCGACGGCGGCGGATTCCGGGTGGCGGCACGCCTCCCTGTCCCGGCCGGGCGGGGCGGCGAGGGAGGGGAACCACACCGATGATCCGTGTGCTCATAGCCGACGACCAGCCGCTGGTCCGGCGGGGACTCGCCCTGATCCTCGGCCCGGACCCGGAGTTCGAGGTGGTGGGGGAAGCCGAGGACGGTGCCCGCGCCATCGCCCTCGCCCACGAACTGCGGCCCGACGTGGTCGTCATGGACATCCGGATGCCCGTCCTCGACGGCGTCCGGGCCACCGAGGAGCTGGCCCGCACCCTCCCCGAGGTCCGCGTCCTGGCGCTCAGCACCTTCGACATGGACGAGTACGTGGTGGCCGCCCTGCGCGCCGGGGCGTACGGCTTCCTCCCGAAGGACGTCTCCCCGGAGGAACTCGGCGCCGCGGTCCGCATCGTGCACGGCGGCGAGGCGGCCGTCGCACCCCGGCTGCTCACCCGGCTGCTCTCCGCCTACGTACGGACCCCCGCGCCGGCCCGCCCGGCCGCCGCCGCGGTCCCGCCCGACATGACCCCGCGCGAGCGGGAGATCTGGCAGCTCCTGGCCACCGGTCTCGACAACGCGGAGATCGCCGCGGAACTGGAGATCAGCGTCTCCACGGTCAAGAACCACATCACCGGCATCTTCGGCAAGCTGGGCGTCCGGGACCGCGCCCAGGCGGTGATCGCGGCCTACGAATCGGGCCTGGTGGAAGCCGGTTGCGGGAGCGGTTGATCACGAAGTGCCCGCAAGAGGACCGGAATCCCCCTGGTGACCGTACCTCTGACCAGCCGGAACACTGGATGATTCGCCCGTGCGGACGAGGCCCGGGCCATGGCACAGTGCGATCGGTCCAACCGCACGATCAGGGAGCCTCCATGCGCGATCCGCACGTCACGCCGCTCGCGGCCGCCCCCGCGTGCCCGCCGGAGCCCGGCCCGCTGCCCTGCTGCCCGCAGTGTGCCGGGGTGCCGGAACGCATCTCCTGGCGCCAGCTCCCGGGACAGCCCGTGCTGTTGGACTTCGAGCCCTGCGGCCACCGCTGGAGCACCCCGGCGCCGCCCGTCCTCGCGGTCACCCCGCCACGGGCGCACGGTCACGCCGACGCCGGCTGAAACGGCGCCGGCGCGTCCGGCCAGCTGGTGGACACCTGCACGATCCGGTCGCCGTCGACCGCGACGCCCGTCTTCGTCAGGCGAGCCGTCGGAGCCCGTGGGGCTGGCGGCGAACGCCGCCCCCACCCTCAGGAGCTGGTGAGGACGACGAGCTGCCGGGTCGCGCGGGTCATCGCGACGTAGCGGTCGACCGCCCCCTCGACGCCCTCACCGAACCGGTCCGGGTCGACGAGCACCACCAGGTCGAATTCGAGCCCCTTCGACAGCGTCGGCGTCAGTGACCGGACCCGGGGCGTCGGCCGGAAGGCGGGATCGCCGATGACGCACGCGATCCCGTCGTCGTGCGCGGCGAGCCACGTGTCCAGGACCGACTGCAGGTCGGCGACGGATCCGTGCGCGACGGGGATGCCGCTGCTGCGGATCGACGTCGGCACGTTGGCGTCGGGGAGCGCCGCACGGATGGCCGGCTCGGCCGCCGTCATGACCTCCTCCGGCGTGCGGTAGTTGATGCTGAGCGAGGCCACCGTGATCCGGTCCAGGCCGACGCGTTCGAGCCGTTCCCGCCAGGGCTCCGTGAACCCGTGCCGGGCCTGGGCCCGGTCGCCGACGATCGTGAAGCTCCGCGACGGGCAGCGGGCCAGCAGCATCTGCCATTCGGCGTCGGTCAGTTCCTGGGCCTCGTCCACGATGACGTGGGCGAACGGGCCGGCCAGGAGGTCCGGCTCGGCGCCCGGCAGCACGCTCTCGTCGATCAGGCTGTCCTGGAGGTCCCGGCCGTGCAGCATCCCCATCGCACCTTCGCTCTCGTCGATGACGACGTTCTGCAGCAGGCTGTCGATGGCGTCGGCCCGGCGGGCGCGCTCGGCGGCGACGGCGGCGGCGTGCCGTCGGGCACAGACCGAGGCCTCGGCGTCGCCGAGCCGCTGCCGGGCCGCGTCCAGGAGCGGCAGGTCGGACACCGTCCAGGCCTGGGCGTCGGCCCGCTGCAGCCTGGCCACGTCCTCGGGGCCCAGCCAGGGCGCGCACTTGCGCAGGTAGGCGGGGACCGACCACAGGTCACCGACGAGGTCGGTGGCCTCCAGCATCGGCCACGCCCGGTCGAGGGTCCTGATCAGCTCCCGGTCCTGCAGCAGTGAGCGCCGCAGCAGTTCGGGCGGGACGTCGTGCCCGTCGCCGCCGTCCTCGTGCCTGTCCATGAGGACGGCGAGCAGTTCCTCCCGGATCTGGTCGCGGGCCTCGTTGTGCGGGGTCCCCGGTTCCACCGCCTCGAACGCCGCCGCCCAGTCGTCGGCGCTCAGCCAGACGTCGGACCAGTGGCTGGAGACCGTCATCCCGCGGGTGGGCGGCTCCTCGTAGATGCGGACGGCCGCGTCGACCGCTCTGACCAGGTCTGCGGACGACTTCAGCCGGGCCACCTCGGGGTCGCGCTCCTCCGTCGCTCCGGCGCCCTCCGCCACGAGGTCGCGCAGTGTGCAGGTCCGGACGCCCTCCTCGCCGAGGCTCGGCAGCACGTCGGCGACGTAGGCCAGGTAGGGCTGGTGCGGGCCGACGAACAGGACGCCGCCGCGGCGGTGGCCGAGACGGGGGTCGGAGTAGAGCAGGTGGGCCGCGCGGTGCAGGGCGACGACGGTCTTGCCGGTACCGGGGCCGCCGTCGACGACGAGGGCGCCGCGGGACCCCGCCCGGATGACGGCGTCCTGGTCGGCCTGGATGGTGGAGAGGACGTCGCGCATCCGGGCGGAGCGGTTGCCGCCGAGGCTCGCGATGAACGCGGACTGGTCGTCGAGCGCGGCGTGCCCTTCGAGGGCGTCGGCGCTGAAGACCTCGTCCCAGTAGTCGCTGATCCTGCCCCCGTTCCAGCGGTACCTGCGCCGGCTCGCCACGCCCATCGGGCTGGCGTGGGTCGCCGCGAAGAACGGCTCGGCCGCGGGGGAGCGCCAGTCGAGCAGCAGCCTGCGGCCCGTGCTGTCGGTGAGGCCGAGCCGTCCCACGTACACGGGTTCGTCACCGTCGGCAGGGACGATGCGTCCCAGGCACAGATCCAGGCCGAAGCGGCGCAGGGTGCGGAGGCGGGCGGTCAGGCGGTGGATCTCGGCGTCCCGGTCCATCGCCTCCCGGCCGATGCCGCCGGGTGCCCGGCGGGTGGCGTCGAGGCGGTCGGAGAGTTCTGCGATCGACTGCGCGAGGCTCTCCGAGATGGCCGCGAAATGCCGCTCGTCGTCGTCGATCAGGGCCGGGTCGGCCTTGGGGGAGAGGTGGTCGGGAAGGTCGAACGCGCTGCGGGCCCGCGGCGCGTCCACGACGGGCTCGACGTCACCGCGCAATTCGTGAACCGGCAAAAACGCATGCACTTCGTGGATCTCCCATTTCTGCAGCTTCTGGCTTCGGTCCGCGATTTTGCCCCAGCATGAGGGCCTTGCCGCAAGCCCCCCGGTGCGCTATAAGTTGAGAGTGGCAAGGAGTGGGTTTTTCCTCCTTGCCTTTCTCGTCCCCTCCGGACGTACTCCTCTCCCGCGCATCGACGACCGGCGTGTACGGCGCTTCCGTCGGCCGCAAGCGTCTCCCGTGATGTGCTCGCCCTCCCGGTCGCCAGCGGCTTTCGCGTGCCGATAGGTACCTGTCGGTTGTTCAAAGGTGCGCGGTTCACGGCCAGTTCGAACAGCATCCTTCAAAGATGGGCCACCGAGGCGCTATCTTGCCGGGTGCATGCCAAAGAGCTGTGTCCGTTCTCCGGACCCGCACGAGGAGCTGCCCCATGAGACTGCCCAGCATCCGCAGGAGCCGACGGGCCCGCTTGTCCGGAGGGGCCCGCTTATCGGGACGGGCCCCTTTGTCCGGACGGGCCCGCCTGTCCGGGCGGGCCCGCACGCAGCGGCGGAGGCGCCTGCGTGCCCCGTGCGCCGCCCTGCTCGCCGCCGCCCTCACCGTCGTGGGTCTGGCCGCCGCCGGACCGCTCGTCGCACCCGCCACCGCGGCCCCCTCCGGGGCCGCCGCCACAGCGGGCGACGTCACCGGCGTCACCCGGTCCGGGAACACCTTCACGGTCACGACCTCCAGCGGCGCCCGGGCCCGCGTGGTCGTCGCCCGCGCCGACATCTTCCGCCTCTGGCTCTCGCCCGCCGGAACCTTCACCGACGACCCGGCCGGCTCCGACCTCGCCGTCACCACCGACTTCGGCTCCGTGCCCACGACACACACCGACGCCGGCACGTACCACCGGATCACGACGGGCTCCCTGTCGATCCGGGTCAACAAGCGGCCGCTGCGCTTCTCCGTCTACCGCGCGGACGACACCACCCCCGTCTGGCAGGAGACCCGGCCCACGAGCTGGACCGGCAACCGCACCACGCAGTACCTCGCCCGCGGCGCGGACGAGCAGTTCTACGGCACCGGCCTGCGCCTCGGCGCATGGGCGCTGCGCGACAGGACGGTCCCCATCGCCATCGACAACAAGTGGCGCGAGAACGACAACGCCAGCCCCGCCCCCTTCTACATGTCCACCAACGGCTACGGCGTGATGCGCAACACCTGGGCGCCGGGCTCCTACGGATTCAACGCCCCCACCACCCTCACCCACGACGAGAAGCGCTTCGACGCCTGGTACTTCACCGGCGATTCCCTGAAATCCGTGCTCGACGCCTACACCGACGTCAGCGGAAAGCCGTTCATGGCGCCGATGTGGGGATTCGAACTCGGCAACGCCGACTGTTTCAACGCCTCCAACCCCGACTACCAGGGCGACCACGACCGTCCCCGCCACCGGACCACGCCCGACGTCGTCGGCTACGCCGCCGACGCCCGCGCCGCCGACATGCCCTCGGGCTGGTTCCTGCCCAACGACGGCTACGGCTGCGGCTACACCGCGCCCCTGAAACAGACCGTCGACGCCCTGCGGGCCAAGGGCTTCCAGACCGGCCTGTGGACCTCGACCGGCCTCGGTTCCATCGCCGACGAGGTGGGCACCGCCGGCAGCCGCGCCGTGAAGACCGACGTGGCATGGATCGGCAGCGGGTACAAGTACGCCTTCGACGGCGTACGGCAGGCCGTCGAAGGCATCGAGAAGAACTCCGACGCCCGCCGCTTCGTCTGGACCGTCGACGGCTGGGCGGGCACCCAGCGCAACGCCGTCGTGTGGACCGGCGACACCTACGGCACCTGGGACGACATGCGCTGGCACGTCCCCGCCATCACCGGCGCGGGCCTCTCCGCGCTCAACTACGCCGCCGGCGACGTCGACGGGATCTTCGGCGGCAGCCCGAAGACGTACACCCGCGACCTCCAGTGGAAGGCCTTCACCCCCGCCTTCATGACCATGTCGGGCTGGGGCGCCGTCAACCCCGCCGCCGGCTACCACGACAAGCAGCCCTGGCGTTTCGCCGAGCCGTACCTCTCCATCAACCGCAAGTACCTGCAGCTGAAGATGCGTCTGATGCCCTACCTCTACACGATGAGCCGCGTCGCCCACGAGACGGGCGTGCCCAGCACCCGGGCCATGGTCCTGGAATACCCCGACGACCCGGTGGCCCGCGGCAACGCCACCAGCGGACAGTTCATGGCGGGCGACTCCCTCCTCGTCGCGCCCGTCGTGTCCGACACCACGGTCCGGGACGGCATCCACCTGCCCGCCGGCACCTGGACGGACTACTGGACGGGCCGCACCTACGCGGGCCCCGGCCGCCTCGACGGATACCGGGCGCCCCTGGACACCCTCCCGCTGTTCGTCAAGGGCGGCGGCATCGTGCCGATGTGGCCGCAGATGAACCACACGGGGGAGAAGCCGGTCTCCACCCTCACCTACGACATCCACCCGCGCGGCGCCTCCTCCTTCAGCCTCTACGAGGACGACGGCCGCACCCGCGCCCACGAGTCCGGCGCCTACGCCCGCCAGCGTGTCGACGTCACCGCCCCCACGTCCGGCACCGGCACGGTCACCGTCTCCGTGGGCGCCCCCACCGGCGGCTACGCCGGCAAACCGGCCTCCCGCGGCTACGAATTCACCCTCCACGTGGCCTCCGCGCCCACCGCCCTCACGGTGGACGGAGTCGCTGTGCCGCGCCTGACCTCCAAGGCCGCCTACGACTCCGCGACGACCGGCTGGTTCTTCGACCCGGCCGACCGCTCCGGGATCCTCTGGGCCAAGACCGGTGCGAAGGCGGGCGCGTTCACGCTCTCGGCCACCGGCGCCGCCGTCCCCGCCGCCGAACCCCTGCCCTCGGTCCCGACCGCCGTACCCCCGGCCCGGGACGCCGCCGCCCGCTGATTCCTACCCGTCGCCGAGCACGGCCCGGCACTCCCGCCGGGCCGGCTCGCTCAGCAGCCCCCGCCACCGACCGAACAGCGACCGCAGATCGCCGCCCCACGCCTCCCGGAACACCGGATCGATCCGCGCCAGATCGAGTTCGTTGGCCGCCGACAGCTCGGCCAGGTCCCGCCGTGCCCGCTCCGTGGGGCAGTGGACCCGGCCCGTGAACCGGTCCCGGAAGGCCGCGCCGGCGCGGGGGAGCGTCGGATACGTGGCCGCCCGGTCGCAGGCGGCGTACAGGTACACGAGCGACTCGGCCTCGTCGCCGATCACCTCGGCCAGGTCCGCCCGCCGGGCGAGCGGCAGCAGGGCGGTGGGAAACCCGTCGGTGCCGTAGAACGCGTGGCACAACCCCGCCCGCTGCAGGGCCGGCCCGGCACCCCAGGACGCGAGCAGGTCCCGTACGCGCTCCAGGTGCAGCAGGAGCGTTCCGCCCGGGTGGGCCACCTCCTGCGCACCGAGCTCCCGCAGCCATGCGACGGCGCGGTCCGACATGGAACCTCCCCGGGGTCGTGGGGGGTGGGTCGGCACCCGTCCGCACCGTTCGCCGGGGGTCCGGACCCCGTGGCGAAGGCGGGGACGGGTTGCCGCCCGGGCCCTGCACCGATCTTGATCCGCCGCGAAACCCAAGTCAATCCTCCGGTTTGCTCCCCATATCCAAGCAATATCTTGGGTCTCATGACCCTCGACGATCTCCGCGTGTTCGTGGCCGTCTGCCGCGCCGGCAGCCTCAGCGCCGTCGCGCGCGACCTCGGCTGCACCCAGTCCGCCGTCAGCCAGCACGTCCGCCGCCTCGAGAAGCAGACCGGCACCAGCCTCCTGGAGCGCCACGCCCGCGGCGTCGTGCCGACCGAGGCCGGCCGTATCGTCCAGGCGGCCGCCGCCGACGGCATCGCCGGCCTGGACGGTGCCCTGCGCCGCGTGGAGGACCTCGTACGGGGCGGGGGCGGCACCGTGCGCGTCACCACCGGTGCGACGACCGTCCGGCACTTCATGTCCGAGGCGGTCGTCTCCTTCCGCCGCGGCCACCCCGGGGTGAGGCTGGAGTTCCAGACCGAGAACTCCAGCCGCAGCTGCTTCGACGCCCTCGCCGCCGGCGACCTCGACCTCGCCTGGATCACCATCGGCGCCCCCGTGCGGGGCATCGAGCAGCGCCCGGTCATGGAACTGCCCTGGGTGCTCGCGGTCGGCGCCGACGACCCCCTGGCCGGCCGCACCGGTCTCACCCCCGCCGACCTGGCCGACGTCCGCCACATCCGGCTGCCGCAGAACTCCGCCTCCCGGGCCCACCTCGACGCCGCCCTCGCCGAGTCCGGCATCCACGTGCGCTCCGACACCAGCGCGGCCGACTGGGACACCGCCCTGCTGCTCGCCGAACTGGGCCTGGGGCACGCCGTCGTGCCCGCGCTGCCCGGCTGGCAGGTCCCCGGCACCGACGGCCCGCTGCGCCTCGTACCCATCCCCGCCCTGCCGCCGCTCGCCGTCGGCTGGGCCGTTCGCCGCTGGGCCGCCCTCGCCCCGCCGGCCCTGGCCTTCGCCGACGAGGTCGCCCGCAGCTGCCGGGCGCGCGCCGCCGGGCAGCAGTGACGCCGCGACCGGGCGACGGCGGCCCGCGCCGCCAGGGCCACCAGCGACGGGCCGTGCTGGACCTGCGTGACGCTCACCCCGAGGTCGTGGCTCAGGTGGTGCGTGACGAGGTCCGCACCGACGTCGATCAGCCGTTCCCGAAGGGATCTGCCCTGGTCCATGAGGCCTTGTCCACCGGCAGGCGCAGCCCGTGTCTACTCGCTCTGACCGGGGCCGCCGCCGCTGGTGAGGACGTGTGGCGCGGGGCGGAGGATGATGGACGGACGGGGGCCCGAGGAGGAGGTGCGTGCCATGACGGAGCACGACGGCGGTCCGTCGGCGCGGAAGCTTGAGGAGGGCCGGCTGCTCAAGGAGCTGGAGGCCATCCACCGCACGCGCCACGAGACCCTGCTGCACGGGTCCGACGACGCCCTGGTCACCCATACGAAGCGGATGAACGAGCTGGAGCACGAGTACGTGCGCCGCCATCCGCAGCGCGCCCAGACCGCTTCCCGCACCCGCTCGGGTGCCCGGGCCCGCACCGACAGCGAGGGCTGACGCCCCACCCGATGAGATCCGGCCCGGCGGCGCCGTGGCCGGATGCGGGCCCGGCAGTGCCGTGCCCCGCAGCGGGGCCTTCGCACGCTGTCCGCCTCCGACCCGGTCATCGTTGTGGGGCGCCTTTGCCTCGAATGAGACAATCTTGTATCGTCCGAGGCGAAGGAGGCTCGCCATGGTGCACGAAGTAGAACTGCTCGACGGCGCGGCCCGCGTCCTCGCCGGAGACCACAGCGCCTCGATGGTGCAGATCGCCGCCGGAATCGGGACCAGCCGCGCCACGCTCAGCCGTCGCTACGCCACCCGCGAGGCCCTGCTGAAAGCAGTCGCGGTCCGGGCCATCGAGGTCGTCGACGGCTGCCTGGCCCCGCTCGACCTGGCGCAGAACGCCGACGCCGACGCCTTCGACGCGGCACTCGAGGAACTGGTCGTCGCCCTGATGCCCGCCGCCCACCTCTACGGCTTCACCTCACGTGACGCCACCGTGCTCGCGGATCCCGCGTTCCGGGCGGGCGTGGACCGCCAGGACCAGCGGGCCCTCGCCTTCTTCGCCCTCGGCCAGCGGCTGGGGCGGTTGCGCGCCGACCTCCCGCCGTACTGGATCTGGTACTCCCTCTGGGGACTCCTCGACGCCGCCGCCGAAGGCGTACGGGACGGGCACCTCGCCCCCCGCCAGATCGGGCACCTGGTCCTGACCTCCTTCCTCAGCGGGACGCGGCCCCCCGTGCGGCCCCCCGCCGGCACCCCCGAACCCTGAACCACCCGTCACCGCGCACAGACCTCGAACGGAACCCCATGCACACCCCCACGCCGGACCCCCGACGGTGGATCGTCCTGGCGATCCTCTCCGGCAGCCTCCTGCTCATCTCCATGGACACCACGATCCTCAACGTGGCCTTCCCCTCCCTCGTCGGCGACCTGCAACCCGGCGCCGTACAGCAGCTCTGGATCATCGACATCTACGCCCTCGCCCTGTCCGGACTGCTGGTCACCGCGGGTGCGCTCGGTGACCGCTGGGGACGCAAGCGGCTCCTGATGGCGGGCTTCGGCATCTTCTCGGCGGCCTCGCTCACAGCCGTGTTCGCCACCGATGCCTGGCACCTGATCGCGGCCCGCGCCCTGCTCGGCATCGGCGGCGCGGCCATCATGCCGGCCACCGTCTCGATCCTGCGCACCGTCTTCACCGACGCCAAGGAGCGCGCCTTCGCCCTCGCCGTCTGGGCGGCCGTCTTCGGCGGCGGCATGGCCTTCGGACCGGTCGTCGGCGGCCTCCTCGTCCAGGACCACGGCTGGCACTCCGCCTTCCTGCTCAACCTGCCCGTCGCCGCCGTCATCGTCGCGGCCGGCCTGCGCTACCTGCCCGAATCGCGCTCCCCGCGCGGCACCGGCCGCTGGGACTGGTGGGGCGTCGGGCAGTCCGTCGTGGGCATGCTCGCCCTCGCGGGCGGCATCAAGCAGCTCGGCAAGAGCGGTGTGGCCGACCCCCTGCCCTGGGCGCTGCTCCTCGTCGCGGCCGTCGCGCTGACCGTCTTCGTCCGCCGTCAGGCACGGCTGGACAACCCCCTGCTGCAGGTGCGGCTGTTCGCCGAGCCCGCGTTCAGCGTCGCGGCCACCGCGATCTTCCTGCCGATGGTGGGCATGGGCGCGATCCTGTTCCTGGTCACCCAGTGGTTCCAGTACGGCGAGGGCTACACCCCGCTGGAGGCCGGACTGCGCCTGCTGCCGGCCCCGCTGGCCCTGATCGCCGCCTCCATGGTCGCCCCCTGGCTGATGCAGCGCTTCGCGATCCGCCACGTGCTCGGCGCCGGACTCGTCGTCCTGGCCGCGGGCATGGCACTGCCGTGGACCCTCCAGCAGTTCACCGATCTCGGCTACCCGGCCTTCGCGGCCGCCCTGACCGTCATGGGCCTCGGCGCCGGCATCGCGACCACCGTGGCCTCGGTGACGCTGGTCTCCGCCGCGCCCGCCGCCGAGGTCTCCAGCGCCGCCGCCATCGAAGAGACCTGCTACGAGCTCGGCTCCGCCATGGGCGTCGCCGTGCTCGGCTCCACCGCGGCCGCGCTCTACCGGGGCAACCTGCCCGCCCTCGACCTGGACGGCCCCACCGCGGCCGCCGCCCGGGATTCCGTCGGCGAGGCCGCGCACATCGCCGACCGGCTGGGCGGCGCCGTCGGCCAGGCCCTGCTCGACACCGCCTCGCACGCCTACACCCTCGCCATCACCCCGGCGTTCCTCATGGCCGGCGGCCTGGCCGTCACCGCGGCGGCCACGACCTGGACGCTCATTCCGCGCGATCTGCGGCCCACCGAGAACCACTGACCCGGGCGGACCGGACCACGACCGCGGGCGCCGGGCCCAGGGTGGTGGTGCCCGGCGCCGCCCGGTGCCCCAGACCCGTGCGGTACGCGTCCATGGCCGCCTCCACCCGGCCCGTACGCCGCAGCAGATCGCCCAGCAGCCGGCACAGGTCGGCGAGGTCGCCCCTCGCCCCGCTGCGCTCCAGCAGGGCCAGCGCCTGGACGTAGTGCTCCTCGGCGGATTCCGTCTCACCGCGCTCCTCGGCCATCAGGCCGAGGAGCCGGTGCGCGCCGCCCGCGTGCACGGCGCCGTGGCTGTTGCCCAGCTCCAGCAGCGCCGCGAGCAGCTCCGCGGCCTCCTCCTGCCGGCCCAGCCGGCGCAGTACGTCCGCCAGCTCGACCTCCACCTGGGCCGTGTAGAGACCGGCCCGCCGGGCCGACAGCATGTCCCGGGCCGTGCGCAGCTCCTGTTCGGCCGACCCGAGTTCACCGTTCTGCGCCAGAACGTAGCCGCGCATCCAGTGGCAGTGCGCCAGATCCGTGCTCAGCTGCAAGTGGGCGTAGATGGCCTGCGCCTTGGCCAGGGAGGCGTCGGCTTCGGCCATCCGGCCCTCGGCGAGGAAGGTCCGGGCCACCTGCCGGTGCATCCCCGCCACCAATGCCGGATCACTGACCTGCGGCGCCAGGGCCAGCGCCAGCTCGGCCGAACGGGCGGCGCGCGCGTGGGCGCCCATGTCCATGTACGGGCCGATCACCGCGGCGTGCAGCAGGACGAGCGCGTCGGGGTCGGCCAGCCCGCTCGCCCCCAGCTCGTCGATGGCGGACTCCAGCAGGTAGCAGGCGTAGCGCAGCTCGCCCGCGAGCAGGTGCGCCACCGCCCGGCCGCGCACGGGCCGGGCCCGGCGCGTCAGCGGCTCGTCGGCCAGGAGCCGCTCCGCCTCCTCGAAGTGGCCGATCGCGTCCGGTAGTTCACCGGCCTCGAGGGCGCACTCGCCGAGCCCGAGGCGAGCCTGCGCCTGCTCGGGGACGAGCCCGAGCTCTTCCGCCTCGGCGAGCAGCCGGCGGTAGAGCGAGGCGGCCTCCTCGGCGGCGCCCGTGGCGAGCGTGCGCTGCGCGTCGGTGAGGGCGAGCCGCAGCTCGGTGGCCAGATGGGCGGGGCGGCCGGTGGCCAGCTCCTCGTACGAGGTGCCCAGGCGGGCGGCGAGGAAGCGCAGCGCGGTCTCGGAGGGGCGCACCTTGCCCGACTCCAGGGTGGAGACGTAGGCCGCGGTGTAGGAGGGGTGTGCCAGCTGCTTCTGGGTCAGACCGCGTTCGGCCCGCATGCGCTGGACCCTGCGGCCGATCTCGCCCGGTTCGTCCATGGAATCCCCCCTGGTTGCTCGAACTCCCCAGTATTCAACCGGAGTACGCCATTGCGCACCTCTCGCGCGACGCCTAGTTTAAGCAGCCGGTTCAGTGTGTTTATCAAACTGCTTAACTTCCTTTCCCGGGGGAGGACTTCATGGATCCGGTCAGAGGCACGGTCAGACGTCCGGCGCGCCGCCCGGCGCGGCGGCAAGGGGCACGTCCGGCGTTGCGCGCGGCGCTCGCGATGGTCTGCGCGACCGCCGCGCTGGTCGCCGCGGGTCCGGCCGGTGCGGCGGACGCGCCCTCCCCGACCCGGGTGGAGGTCGAGATCCCCGGGCCCGAACAGGGCGGCGACGCCGGGTCCGGGCACGCTCTGGTGCCGACGGCCGGCGGCCCGGCGCAGCACGCGGGCCGGCTCACCGAGGCCGAGCGTTCGGCCGACGGCGAGGTCACCAAGATGATCGACAACGGCTCCACCGCGGACCGCCTCGACGTCGTCGTCATCGGCGACGGCTACACCGCGGCCGAACTGCCACGGTTCCGCGCGGACGCCGCACAGAAGTGGGCCGAGGTGGCGGCCGTCGAGCCCTACACCACCTACCGTGGCCTCTTCAACGTGTGGACCGTCGACGCGGTCTCCCGCGAATCGGGCGTCTCCGGCGACCCCGACCCGGCGACCGTGCGCGACACCGCCCTCGGCTCGTACTTCTGGTGCGGGGACATCGAGCGGCTGCTCTGCATCGACCAGCCCAAGGTCGACGCGTACGTGGCGAAGGCGCCGGAGGCCGACCTCGTCATCGTCCTGGCCAACAGCGCCAAGTACGGGGGAGCGGGCTACAACGAGCCCAGCGCCACCCTCGGCTACGAGGGGATATCGACCGCCTCGGCGGGCCACCCGAAGTCCGGCCAGGTCGCCATCCACGAGACCGGCCACTCGCTGGGCAAGCTCGCCGACGAGTACTTCTACCCGGGCGTGCCGGACTACGAGAAGTACACCGGGCCCGAACCCGCCGAGTCCAACAGCTCCGGCCTGACGGCCGAGCGGATGGCCGCGCAGCGGGCCAAGTGGTACCGGTGGCTGGGCGAGGAGTCGCCCGACGGCGGCACGGTCGGGGCGTACGAGGGCGGCAACTACTACGTGACGGGGCTGTACCGGCCCACCGACAGCTCCCTCATGCGCGTCCTGGGCAAGCCCTTCAACCTGCCCGGCGTGGAATCGATGATCGCGGGCTTCTACCAGCACGCGCGGATCGCCACCGCGCTCACTCCGACGGACCGGACCCTGCGGATGCGCCACACCGCGAAGGTGGCCGTCCCCCGGCTGTCCGGGGCGGACGGCCGGCAGCTCGTGGTCCGCTGGTACCTGGACGGCCGTGAGCTCAGGCGGTTGGAGGGGCGCACCGAGGTGTCGGTGGCGGAGCTGTGGCTGTTCGACCTGCGGACCCACCGCCTGTCCGTGACGGCCGAGGACCGCACTCCGTCGGTCCGCGACCCGAAGACCGCCCGCACCCTGCGTTCCACGGTGGAATGGAAGGTCCGGCTCTGAGTCGTCGCCGGACGCCGGTCGAGCCTGGCCGGGTGAACGTGTTCCACGGCCGTGACGGCCGGCACCCGGAGATGACCAACGGCGGCACGGCGGTGTTCGTGGACGTCCTGGTGCCCGCGGTGTCGGCGCCGGCCCGGGAGACGTGGACCGTCCGCTTCGCCGCCCTGCTGACCCTCCCTCCGGGACCGGAACGTGATGGGGCGTCGCAGGGTGGTCGGCTTCGACCTGGCCGGCCTCGACCGGGGGGACAGCCCGCAGGAGCCGGCCGCCGCCTAGTGCTGTGACCGGAAGGGTTCACCGGGTCGCGACGCCCGGCACGGCACCTCGCCGCGTTGTCGGACCGCGCACGTACGTCCGGTACGAGCCGCGGCCCTCCGCCTTGCGATGCACCGCACCGGACGCCGCGACCCGGCAAACCTTTCCGGTCACAGCACTAGGACTTCCTGCTGCGCGTCCTGGACCCGGCGGTGTCCCGCCACCGCTGGGAGGAGCTGACGTACGAACCGGCCCGGGCCGAGGGCTGCCGGCGCACGTACCGGGCGATGGTGGAGGAGTTCGACCCGCGACCGCCACGGGGGCGCAGGCCCGCGGACGCGTTCTGCCCGGGCCGCACGAGGCCGCGGCGGCCTCGTGCGTACGTCACCGGGTGCTGGACGCCCTGCCGTTCTGGGAGGAGTGCGTCTTCTGCACGGAGGGCGTCAGCGCGGTGACCGGGACCAGCGGGGGTCCCGCCCGGTGAACGCGAGGAGCTTCTCCGCGCGGCCCGCGCCCTCCGGGAGGACCAGCGCCGGCGCGTACTTGCCGAAGGAGTCGCGGACGAAGTCGACGATCCGCGCCGCGATGTCCTCCAGCCCCTCGGCGATCTCCTCGGTCAGCGGCAGGTCCTGACCGGTGGCCCGGGCGATGTCCCAGGCGTGGATCGCGGCGTCGAGCGCCGCGGCGGCGGCGCCGGTACCGGCCGGCATGGGCCCCATCGGGGTGGGCACGCTCTCCTCGTCCCTCTTCGACTCCCACGCCGCGGCGGCCGCCTCCAGGACCGCCGTCAGCTCCGCGACCGGGTCGTCGGCCGTCGCGTCCGCGGGCTCGAACGGGTCGGTCGCGGGTGCGACGCCCGTGATCTGCATGACCAGCGCCTGCTGGTCCAGACGTGCGTGGTTCAGCACCTGACGCACCGTCCACTCCGAGCAGGGCGTCGGATCCCCCCAGGCGTCGGCGGGAACGCCCCGCACGGCGGCGAGCAGGTAGTCGTGCGCGTCAGCGAGCAGCTTGAAACCGTCGGCGGTCATCGGTCGCCCTCCCGTGGTCCCGGCATCGGACCGTCACCATAGTTCGGCGGCGCACCGGCCGTCCCGTCTTTCGCTTCCGTCAACTGCGCTGCGCCGTCCGGCCGGAGGGGCCCACGAACTCGGCGAAGCCGGCCGCACCCGCAGGAAGACCGTCCTCTCCGTGGCCTGACGCCCCGCCACCCCGCTCCCGGGGGGGCTCGGCTCCCGAGGCGCCGGTCCGCTCCGGCTCCTCGGGAGCAGCCGCGCGCGTACCTCCCCGGCCCACCCGCGCCTGCGGGCAGCGCGTACGGTCACCGGTACCGACTCGGCCGGAGGGCCGCGGCTCCCGGCCGCGGCCCCCTGGGCCGGGCGCGACCCCGCGCGACCATCCGCTCGCCTTCCGAAGGGACGACCACCCGCCATGTGGGCCTCGATCATCGCGGTGCTCGGCACTCTCGCCGGCGCCCTGACCGCCGGACTCCTCCAGCACCGCGCGGCGCACACCGCACGCGCCGAACAGCGCGCCGACGGCCACCGCCAGGACCGGCTCGCGGCCGTCACCGAGTTCGCGGCCGCCCTGGACGCGCACCGCTCGGCGCTCTTCCACCGGGAGCGGCTGGCCCTGACGCAGGCCGGCACCGAGTACGAGCTGGAGGCCCGGACGAGGTCCCACGACACGCGGGCGGCGATCACCGCGCCCCACGTCCGGCTCCAGGTCCTGGTCCCCGAACTGGCGGGCCCCGCCCAGCAGGCCGCGGACGCCACGTACGCGATGCGCCGTGCCACCCGTCGCAGCGACCTGGACACGCTGCGGCGTGCGGCCAAGGAAGCAGCCGGGGCCTTCGTCGCGGCGGCCGCCGCACTGCTGCACCCGGACCACCGCTGACCGGCGGCGGCTCCTGCGCGCACGGGGCAGGATGGGGCCGTGAGCTTCACCGTGCACGCCCGCCGCGTCCGAGACGAGAGCCTGAGCCCCGCCCGCCGCGGCGCGGCCCTGAGCAGCGCCGTCGTCCTGTACCGCCCGTTCGGATTCACCTGGACCCACGCCTACCTGAGCCTGTTCGGGGACACGCGCCGGGACCCGCGTGCCATGGTGACGGCCCTGGAGGTGCTGGAGCGCAGCAGGACCGCGCGCACGGCCGAATGGGCAGAGTTCTCCCGCCGCCGGACCACGGAGAAGCACGAGGCGCACCGGCGTACGCCGTCGGCGGCCGACCGCGCCTGGGCGGCGGCCCCCCGATGGCCGGGGCCGGACCTGCACCACGCCCACCGGGCGATGGTGCTGCGGTGGTCGTGCCTGCCCACGCCCACGGCGGCCGAGCTGCGTCGTGAGGGGCTGACCGAACTGGAACGGGCCGTCACGGCACAGGTCGACGCCTACCTGGCGACGGACCGGCCGGACCCCGGGGCGGCGGCGGTCCTGGGCGGGCTGCTGCCCCGGCTGCGCGAGGCCGCGGCCCGTACCCGGGGCGGAGGGACGGGGAGCAGGGCGGCAGCGCGTGCCCACCAGTTGCGGATGATGGCCGAACTCGTCCACTGGGACCGCGGACCGGAGCCGGCGGAGCCCACGGGGTCTGCGCGGTCGTAGGCTGCCCGCATGTGGAAAGAGGCCGCCCGTGGGGCGGACGGAGATGCCGGGTTCGGTGAGCCCGTCGGTGCGGACGCGGTGGCCGACGCGGAGCGACGGCTCGGGGAACCGCTGCCCGCCGCACTGGTGAGTCTGCTCGGGGAGTGCGACGGCGTCGTCGGACACGACGGGACCGACACGGTCTGGCCGCTGGAGCAGATCGTCGTGCAGAACCTCTTCTTCCGGTCGGATCCCGACTTCGCCCGGCTGTACATGCCGTTCGACGCCCTGCTCTTCTTCGGCGACAACGGGGGCGGCGACCAGTTCGCCTTCGTCCGCACTCCCGAACGCGAGGACGTCTTCGTGTGGGAGCACGAGGACGACAGCCGGCGGTGGGTCGCCCGGGACCTGCGGGACTACCTCGGACGGTCCCTGGGCGGCGGCGGGGACGACTGGTACCGGTAGCGCCCCGCGGTACCGCACGGCGGCCGGCGGCCGCCGCGACGGGGATCGCGGCGGACACCGGCCGGTGCGCGCCCAAACGCGGGAAGGCGCGGGCTACATGGGGTCCATGCCCCGGTCGTCCATGCGGCTCTCCTGCTCGCTCTGCTCCTGGAGGCGGCGGGCCTTCTCCTTCAGCCGGTGGCGCTCCTCCGGGTCCGTGGACCGTTCGGCGGCCTCGTTCAGCTCCTTGGCCTTCGTGCGCATCTGCTGCGACCGGCCCCGTGACTCGCCTGAAACGCTCATGATCGCTCCTTGGATCTGTGGGGGGAGAGCGGGCGGATTCAGCGAACCAGCCCTGCCGTACACCCGCATCTCGAACCGTCACCGAAGGTGATCCGCCGCGAACGGCCTCCCGCGGATGCCGGATCCCGGGTCTTCGGAGAACCTGTGGTGGTGAGCCGAACCGACCCCGCCGAGGACGCGGCACCCGCCACCGGCAGCCCCGTCACGTTGCGCGTCAACGGCAGGGAACACACCCTGCGGACCGACCACCGCGTCACCCTCCTCGACCTCCTGCGGGAGCACCTGCACCTCACCGGGCCGAAGAAGGGATGCGACCACGGCCAGTGCGGTGCCTGCACGGTGCTCCTCGACGGGCGGCGGGCCAACAGCTGCCTGCTGCTCGCGGTCGCCCACGACGGCGCGGAGGTCATCACCGTGGAGGGCCTCGCCGCCACCGCCCCCGGCGGCGGCCCGCACCCGCTCCAGCGGGCCTTCCTGCGGCGCGACGCCTTCCAGTGCGGCTTCTGCACACCCGGCCAGCTGTGCTCCGCCGTCGGGGCGCTCGCCGAGGCCGCCGCGGGCCACCCCTCGGCCGTCACCCCGGCAGAGGGCCTCGCCGAGCCCGGACGCCCGGTGGAGCCGACCGCGCCGGAGATCAGGGAACGGCTCAGCGGCAACCTGTGCCGGTGCGGCGCCTACCCGGCCATCGTCCGGGCCGTGGCCGACACGGTGGCCGACGGCGAGGCCGGGCCCGGCGCCGACGCCGTGGCCGCAGCCGCACCCTCGTCCGGAGGGGGCACCGTATGAAGCCCTTCGGATACGTCCGGGCCGGCAGCCTGCGCGAGGCGGCCGCGGCCTACGCCGCCCACCCTGACCCCCGCTACCTCGGTGGCGGCACCAACCTCGTGGACCTCATGAAGCTCGGCGTCGAGAACCCGGCCACCCTCATCGACGTCTCCCGGCTGCCGCTGGACGCCGTCGAGGAGCGGCCCGGGGGCGGCCTGCGCATCGGAGCCACCGCCCGCAACAGCGACGTGGCCGCCCATCCCCTCGTACGGACCCGCCACCCCCTCGTCTCCCGTGCCCTGCTCGCCGGGGCGTCCGGGCAGCTGCGCAACATCGCCACCATCGGCGGGAATCTGCTCCAGCGCACCCGCTGCCCGTACTTCCAGGACGTCTCCAAGGCGTGCAACAAACGGCTGCCGGGCACCGGGTGCGCCGCCCGGGAGGGCGTTCACCGCGAGCACGCCGTCCTCGGGTACTCCGCGCACTGCATCGCCACCCACCCCTCGGACCTGGCCGTGGCCCTCGCCGCACTCGACGCCGACATCGAGCTGTACGGCGGGGACAGCGGCGACGGCATGGAGGGCAGCGGCGGCATCGAGGGCAGCGGCGGGACCGACGGCATCCGGACCGTCGCCGCCACCGACTTCCACCGGCTGCCCGGCGACCACCCCGAGCGGGACACCGTCATCCGCCCGGGGGAGATCGTCACCGCCGTGCTCCTGCCCGCCCCGGCACCCGGCGCCGTCTCCCTCTACCGCAAGGTCCGCGACCGGGCCTCCTACGCCTTCGCGCTGGCCTCCGTCGCCGCGGTCCTCGACCTCGACCCGGCCACCGGCCGAGTCCGGCACGTCGCCCTCGCCCTCGGCGGCCTCGCCCACCGGCCCTGGCGGGCGACCACGGCCGAACGGGCACTGACCGGGGCCGTCCCCGACACCGACACCGTCCGGCGGGCCGTCGACGCCGAACTCGACGAGGCCCGGCCCCTGCGCGACAACGCCCACAAGGTCGTCCTCGCCCGCAACCTCGCCCGTGACGTGCTCACCACGCTCGCCACGACCGCCCGCCGGGCACCGTAGAGCGCCGCCGGTCACCCGCCGCCGGTCACCTTTCCGCCGGTGACCCCGCCGCCGGTCACCCCTCCGCCAGCGACCCCGCCGCCGGTCACCTCTCCGCCGGTCACCCCGTCCGGCGGTCACACCCCGACAGGAGCAGGCCATGCCCCCGCACACCGCCCTCGGCACCGCCACCGTCCGCGCGGAGGGCCCGGACAAGCTCAGCGGCGCCGCGCGCTACGCCGCCGACCACACCCCGCCCGGCTGCGCCTACGCCCTCCCCGTCCCCGCCACCGTCCCGCACGGCCGCGTCACCGCCGTGGACACCGCCGAGGCCCTGCGCCTGCCCGGCGTCCTCGCCGTCCTCACCCCGTACGACGCACCCCGCCTGGGCCCCTCCGACGACGCCACGCTCCAGGTCCTCCAGGACACCGCCGTCCCGCACCGCGGCTGGTACGTGGCCCTCGCGGTCGCCGACACCCCGGAGGGCGCACGAGCCGCAGCCGAAGCCGTACGCGTCGACTACGCCGTCGAGCCGCACGACGTACTCCTGCGCGAGGACCATCCCGGCGCCCGCACCCCCGAGGAGGCGGGTGCGTTCCCCGCCCACCGCGAACGCGGCGACCCCGACGCGGCGCTCGCCGCCGCCCCCGTACGGATCGAACGCACCTACACCGTGCCGCCGTTGCACAACCACCCGATGGAGCCGCACGCGGCCACGGCCCTCTGGGACGCCGCCACCGGCCGGCTGACCGTGTACGACTCCAGCCAGGGGGCGGGCACCGTCCGCACCGCGCTCGCGTCCCTCTTCGACCTGCCGGCGGAACACGTCACCGTCGTCTCCGAACACGTCGGCGGCGGCTTCGGCTGCAAGGGCACCCCGCGTCCGCACGTGGTCCTGGCGGTCATGGCCGCCCGGCACACCGGACGTCCCGTCAAGCTCGTCCTGCCGCGCCGCCACCTGCCGACGACGGTCGGGCACCGCGCTCCCACGGTGCAGCGGATCGGCCTGGGCGCGCGCCGCGACGGCACTCTCACCGCCTACACGCACACGGTCACCACCCACACCTCCCGCGTGGAGGAGTTCGTCGAACCGGCCGCCGTCCCGGGCCGCGTCATGTACGCCGTCCCCGACAGCCGCACCACCCACCGCGTCGTCGCCCTCGACGTCCCCACTCCCTCCTGGATGCGGGCCCCCGGAGAGACACCCGGCATGTACGCCCTGGAGTCGGCCATGGACGAACTGGCCGACGAGCTCGGCATGGACCCGATCGAGCTGCGGATCCGCAACGAGCCCGAGGTCGAGCCGGACAGCGGGCGCCCGTTCAGCAGCCGCCACCTCGTCGAGTGCCTGCGCGAGGGGGCGGAGCGGTTCGGCTGGGCCGCCCTGCGCACCCCGCGCCGGGACGGGCCGCTGCTGGGCGGGGTGGGGGTGGCCGCCGCCACCTACCCGGTCTGGGTCGCCCCCTCCTCCGCCAGGGCCCACGCCCGGCCCGACGGCAGCTACCTCGTCGAGATCGACGCCACCGACCTCGGGACCGGCGCCCGCACCGTCCTGACCCAGGTGGCCGCCGACGCCCTGGGCGTCCCGCTCGCGTCCGTGACGGCCGCCATCGGCAGCAGCGGCCTGCCGGCCGCGGTGCTGGCGGGCGGCTCCGCCGGCACGGCCTCCTGGGGCTGGGCGGTCCACGACGCCTGCACCGCGCTGGCCGCCGCCCTGGCCCGCCACCGGGGGCCGCTGCCGCCCGAAGGGCTGTCGGCCTCCGCCGACACCACCGAGCCGGCGAAGCGGAAGCCCCCGTACGCGCGCCACGCCTTCGGCGCGCACTTCGCAGAGGTCCGGGTCGACACCGTCACCGGGGAGGTGCGCGTGCGCCGCATGCTCGGCGTGTACGCGGCCGGCCGCATCCTGAACCCGACGACCGCGCGTTCCCAGTTCGTCGGCGGCATGATCATGGGCCTGGGCATGGCCCTGACCGAGCACAGCTCCCTCGACCCCGTCCACGGCGACTTCGTCGAGTGCGACCTCGCGTCCTACCACGTGCCCGTGCACGCCGACGTGCCCGACATCGAGGCGCACTGGATCGACGAGGACGACCCCCACCTGAACCCGACGGGCGGCAAGGGCATCGGCGAGATCGGCACCGTCGGGGTGGCGGCCGCGATCGGCAACGCCGTCAGCCACGCCACGGGGCGCAGGCTGCGCGAGCTGCCCCTCACCCCGGACCGCGTCCTGGCCGCCCTCGGCTGACCGGCGCCGCCCCGCGCCCCGGCCCGGCGTGCCCGGTCACCGGCCCGCGCCCGGTCAGTACAGGCCCGGCCGGGCCAGGTCCTCCTCCGAGTCCGCCCCGAGTGCGGTGGTGAGGGTGAAGAGCGCTCCGTCGGGGTCGCGGAGCGTCACCCACCGCTCCGCGGCGTTCGAGGTGATGTCCGAGACCATGCGCCCGCCCAGCATGACGGCCGCCTCGATCGCGGGCCGGAGCCTGGGCACCCGGAAGTGGACGTGCCAGCGCGGCCGGGTGTGCGGGGAGAAGGCGGCGAGTTCGACGGGACCGCTGTTCAGGCGGGCCACCGGCTCGCCGTTCTGCCGCAGGACGACCTGGTCCTCCTCGTAGGAGACCGTGCAGCAGCCCGGCCGGTCGGTGGCCCACTCCAGTACCGCTCCGTAGAACATCGCCGCGTCGAGGGCGTTGCGGGTGCGCAGTTCCAGCCAGGCCGGCAGCGGACCCTTGCCGGCCCGCCAGTCCGCGGCCACGTCGCCCTCCCAGATCCCGAAGACCGCTCCGTCGGGGTCGGCGACGAGCGCCGCGCGGCCCCAGGACTCGAAGGAGACCGGCCCGACCGCGATGGTGCCCGTCCGCTCCCGGATGCGGTCCACCGCCACGTCGGCGTCGTCCACGGCGAAGTACGGGGTCCACGCCGCGGCGACCCCCAGATCCGCGGCCAGCGCGCCGATGCCCGCCACCGGGACCCGGTCGAGGAAGGCCACCGAGAACGCCTCGCCGAGGCGGGCCGGCCGGAACCGCCAGCCGGCCACGGCACGGTAGAACCGCTGGGCCGTCTCCAGGTCGCGCGTCATCAGGCTCACCCAGCACGGCGCCCCGAAGACCTCCCGTGTCGAAATCTCCACCGCACGCTCCGTCCCTGAGGCACTCGTCGTTCCATTCTGGTCCCTGTCGTGACGATTCACGCGTTCCGCACGCGCCGATGCGCACACAAAGTGGCCGAGAATCACGTTCCGTGTCGATCCCGCCCGGTCGGACACGGCGCTAGCCTCGGTCCAGGACACCACCGCGCAGCGTCGGAAGGCAGGTCTCCCATGGCCGGATCCCAGGTTCCCGTGATCGATCTCGAGCCGTGGCGGTCCGGTGGCCCGCAGGAACGGGCCCGTACGGCGGCCCGCGTCGACGAGGCCCTGCGCGCGGCCGGATTCCTGCTCGTGACCGGCCACGGCGTGGACCCCGCGCTGCCGGCCAGGATCCGGGAGACGGCCCGTGCCTTCTTCCGGCTGCCGGCCGGCCTGAAGGAGCCGTACGCCGTCACCGTCGGCGGCCGGGGCTGGCTGGGCCCCGGGGCGGAGGCCAACAGCTACGCGGAGGGCACGGCCTCGCCGCCCGACCTCAAGGAGTCCTGGTCCTTCGCGGCCGACGAACCGACCGGGGACCCGTCCGTGGACGCCGAGTGGTTCCGGCCCAACACCTGGCCGGCCGAGGTGCCGGAGCTGCGGCCGGCGGTGACGGAATACCTGACCCGGATGCGGGCCCTCTCCGACGAACTGCTGGAACTCCTCGCCACCGCCCTCGGACTCGACGACGACCACTTCACACGCCACACCGGACACCCCACCTGGGGGTTCAACCTCAACTGGTACCCGGGCACCGAGACCGTCGGCACACCCCTGCCGGGCCAGTTCCGCATCGGCGCCCACACCGACTTCGGAACGGTCACCGTCCTCGACCGCCAGCTCGGCTCGGGCGGCCTCCAGATCCACACCGACGCCGACGGCTGGCAGGACGCGCCCTACGATCCGACCGCGCTCACGGTCAACATCGGTGACCTGATGGCCCGCTGGACCGGTGACCGCTGGCGGGCCGGCCGCCACCGCGTGCTGCCCCCGCCCGCCGACGCCCCCGCCGAGGAACTGATCTCGCTCGTCTACTTCTACGAGTGCGACGCGCACACCCGGGTGGAATCCCTCCCCGCCCCCATCGGCACGGTGCTGCACGATCCCGTCGACTCACACACGTACCTGCGGGAGAAGCTCCAGGCCATCACCGTCCCCGCGGGTATTCATACTTCGGAGTGAGACGGGGCCCGCACCCCTCCCCGGGGCGTACGGCCGGATCCACCGGCAAGGTGACGACCCGCCGGGCCGCAGTGCATAGCGTCGTCGCCATGAACCGACGCCGAACCGCCGCAGCCGCCGCCTTACTCGCCCTGCTCATGCCGCTCCCGCTCGCCGCCGCCGGCACCGCCGTCGCGGCGGACGCCCCGATGGCGGCCGAGCGCAGCCGCACCGCCGTCGAACTCCCGCGTGCCACCGGCCCGTTCGCGGTCGGCCGCGAGGACCTCCACCTGGTGGACCGCAGCCGCACCGACCCCTGGGCCGGCTCCGGACCACGCGAACTGATGGTCACCATGCGCTACCCGGCGCGGCGCGGCACCGGCAGCACGGCCCGCTACCTCACCCGCGAGGAGGCCCGCCTGCTCCTCGTCGACAAGGGACTGGACCAGGCCATTCCCGTCGAGACCCTGACCGGTACGGCGAGCGCCTCCCGGACCGGCGCCCGCCCCGTCGCCGGCCGGTACCCGCTGGTCGTCCTCTCGCCGGGCTTCACCGTCCACCGGGCCACCCTCACCGCGCTCGCCGAGGACCTGGCCTCCCGCGGCTACGTCGTCGCCGCGGTCGACCACGCGTACGAGAGCGTCGGCACCGCCTTCCCCGGTGGCCGCGTCCTCACCTGCCTGGCCTGCGACAAGGCCCGGGAGACCGGCATGCAGGCGGTCAGCGACCACCGTGCCCGCGACGTGTCCTTCCTCCTGGACCGCCTCACCGGACCCCACCCCGTCTGGCGCCACGCCGGCATCGTCGACCGCAGCCGCATCGCCATGGCGGGCCACTCCATCGGCGGCGCCTCGGCGATCGCCGCGATGGCGACCGACCCGAGGATCCGGGCCGGAGTGAACATGGACGGCGGCAACGCCACCCCCGTACCCGCCACCGGACTCGGCGGACGTCCCTTCCTGCTCCTCGGAGCCCAGGGCCGCGGCCCCGGGGGCAACGCGAGCTGGGACCGGGACTGGCCGCAGCTCGACGGCTGGAAGCGCTGGATCACCTTCGACGGGTCGGGCCACTTCACCTTCAGCGACTTCCCCGCCATCGGCGAGCAGCTGGGCCTGAACGACCCCGAGGCCCCGCTGCCCGGCGCCCGTTCCGTCGAACTGACCCGCCGCTACGTCGGTGCCTTCCTCGACCGGCACCTGCGCGGCGAGCCCCGGCCCGTCCTGGACGGCCCCTCCGCCGACGCACCGGAGGTCCGCTTCCACACCCCGTAGGCGCAGGGGAGGGTCAGACCACCGTGACCGGGTGACGCACCACCGCGTCGAAGAGATAGCCCTGCGTGTTGTGGACCGCCGTCTCCGGCTGGGTGCGTCCCGTTCCGTCGCTCGCCCGGGCCAGCAGCGCGGTCGCGCCCGTCGTCCGCGGCGTCCACGGCACCGACCAGCGCACCCAGCCGCCGCGCCGCGGGGAGTCGTGCATCCGGGCCCGCCGCCAGTGGCCGCCGCCGTCCGTACTGACCTCGACCCGGGTCACCGGGGCCGCGGCGGACCACGAACGGCCCGTCAGCAGCCGGGTCCGGTGCACGGGAACGGTGGCGCCCAGCTCCAGTTCGAAGGCGCTCTTGAGGGTCTGCCGGGTGAGCGGGGGGCCGCCGTCCGCCGGATGCCCCGGCCCGAACATCCGGTACATGTCGGTGTTCCACGGCGAGTACAGCGCCTCGCCGCTCACCTCGATGTCACCGACCCACTTGATCGACGAGATGCCCACCCAGTCCGGTACCACCAGACGGACCGGGCCGCCGTGGTCCGGTGGCAGCGGGCGCCCGTTCATCTCGTAGGCGAGCAGGACGTCGTCCAGGGCCTTCGTCACCGGCAGCGGGCGCCGTACCCGCCCCAGGCTGACCCCGTTCGCCACCACCTCGTCGTCCAGTCCCCGCGGCAGGACGTCGACCGCGCCCCGGGTCACGCCCGCCAGCCGCAGGACGTCCGACAGCCGTGCCCCCCGCCAGTGCGCGACACCGATCGCGCCCAGCGTCCAGGCGGTCCCGGTGACCGGCTGGCCCTGCTGCGTGGCGTAGAAGCTGCGGCCGTTGCCCGCGCACTCGATGAACAGCGTCCGCTCCACCGCCCGCAGGGCGCGCAGCCGCTCGTACGAGAACTCCACCGGGCCGCCCGCGAGCCCGTCGCCCCACACCTTCAGCCGCCAGGTGCCCGCGTCGATCCGCGGGGTGGAGGTGTGGTTGCGGACGAAGAACCGGTCGATCGGGGTCAGCGGGCCCGTGCCCCGCAATGCGGCGAAGTTCGTCTCTGCGTTCGTCCCGCGGATCGTGAACAGCTCCGGCGGGAGAGGTTTGACGATGCCCGGCGCGGCGTCCGACCCCACGGCCGCCGTGGCGGCGGAGGCCGTACCGCTCGCCGCCACCCCCAGGGATCCGGCCGCGGCCCCCACCGCGAACAGCTTCAACAGGTCGCGGCGGTCCACCCCGGCGGAGCGGGCACGGCCGCGGGCCCACTGCCGCAGGCGCGTGCGGTCGTAGTGGCTCTCGTCCGACAGATCGAGCGGCATGGCAGGGTCACTCCTTGGTCGAGGTTCCCGACGGACCGTAGGGGTCCGGGGCGAACCGCGGAAAGCTTCCCCGGCGGATGGCCACGAACCCGCAACACCGCCGCAACGGCCGATTACCGCTGGTCCGGCGAATTTCGGCAGGATGTGGGGCATGACCGAGATCCGTACCCCCCGACTCCTCCTCCGCCTCTGGACCGACGACGACCTCGTCCCCCTCTCGGAGATCAACGCCGACCCGGAGGTGATGCGCTGGATCGGCGACGGCTCCACCCTCGGCCTCGACGAGACGGCCGAGGAGATCGAGCGCTGGGAGGAGGAGTGGGACGAGGAGGGCTTCGGCCTCTTCGCCGTCGAACTCCTCGGCTCCGGAGAACTCATCGGGGCCGTCGGCCTCTCGGTGCTCGAGGGCATGCCGGAGGCCCGGGCCGACGTCCAGATCAGCTGGCGCCTCGGCCGCCAGTACTGGGGCCAGGGCTACGCCTCCGAAGCCGCCCACGCCACCTTGGAGTTCGCCCTCCAGGACCGCGGCCTGGACCGCGTCGTCGCCGTCAACCGGCTCGGCGACGCCGCCTCCGAGAACGTGATCCGCAAGCTGGACATGGCGCGGGAACGCGAGACCACCGACCCCCGGTACGGCCACGCCGTACACGTCCACGGCATCGACCTCACGCAGTACGAGGCCTGACCGGACCTCGGCCGTCCCGCATCGGCCGATCGGACGACCCGGAGGTCGTCCGGACCGCCCGCCCGGTCCGTCCACCGGGCGGACCGGCCACCGGCCGCGGCCCAGCCGCTGCCGGCGTCCGCGCCGGCCCTGCAGGGGCTGCTTCGAGCGGCGCCGGCAGGTCCGGTACCAGGTCGAAGAAGTGGACCGACAGGACGAGACCCCGTTCGTCGGTCCACACACCCGGTTCCCGCTCGGTGAAGCCGGTGAGGTCCATGTCGGTGATCGCAGTCATGGCCGACACCATCGCGCTTCCGCCGGGTGCGGGCTCAGGCGGGTCCGGCGCCGGGGGCCTCGGCCGCGCCGCCGGCCCGGACCGCGGCGAGGGCCGCCGCGTGCAGGGCGGCCGGGGCGCCGCGGTGGGGCCTGGGGCTGCCGGTGAGCGTGTACCACTCGTCGGCGTCCTCGTACTGGACGTCGAAGCGGACCAGCCCGTCGGCGGTCGCGGTGGTGCGCAGGGTGAGCGGGCCGGTGATGACGCCGACCTCGTCGGTCATGGCGCCGCCCGGGCCGGCGAGCACCTCGTCCTGCCACTGGTCCGCCCCGGTCATGAGGCGCAGGTGTCCAGCATCGTCGTGAGCATCTTCTTCTCCGGTTCGGTGACGGTCAGCTCGTACGCGGCTTTGACGGTGGTCCAGGCCCGCCCGTACTGGCACCAGCTCGAACGGTCCGGCGGCTGCCACAGGTCGGGGCTCTGGTCGCCCTTCGACCGGTTGGAGGACGCGGTGACCGCCAGCAGCTGGGGGTGGGTCAGGTCGTTGGCGAAGGTCTTGCGCCGGGCGGCGTCCCAGCCGGACGCGCCGGAGCGCCAGCCCTCGGCGAGCGGTACGACGTGGTCGATGTCCATCTTCGCCGCGTCGGTGACGACCGCCCCGTCGTACAGGCTCTTCCAGCTACCGGACACGGCCCGGCATTCGCCGTCCTGCATCACGTCGATGCCGTCCCGGCGCAGAACCGTCTCGCGGGTGTCGCACTTGCCGCCCTGCTCCGCCCAGTGCGTGAACTTCGCCCGGCTGTAGCCGGCCATCGTGCCCACCGCAGCCACCTTCAGCGCGGCCAACTGCGTGCGGGCCACGGCGGTGGTGACCATGCCGGGCAGCACGTCCCCGGCAGCGGGCGCCCCGGCCGGCGGCGCGGCCTGCGAGGCCGACGGCTTCGGCTTCGCGTCCCCGCCGCCCGGCGAGCGCGGGCCGCCCGGACCCTCCGGACCGGAGCATCCGGCCCCGGCCGCCAGCAGCAGCACCGCCAGCAGCACACCCCGTACGCGTATCTGACGTCCCATAACCCCACCCCGAGCCGGTACCGCTGCGCCACTGTCCGCCAAAGACTACCCAGAACCGGACATTCAACCTACGGAGGCCCCTCCGGCGGGCGTTGTCAGTGGCCCTCGCTAGTCTCCCGGCATACCGCAGCTCAGGGGGGTTCGCTCCCCCTGTCAGGGCTGCGCGGAACCACGTACGGACAGGCGGAGGGGCACAGTCTGATGGCATGGCTGGCGGCGGGCGAGGGGTACGAGATCGCCCTGGTGGAGGGGCGGGTGGCGGCGAGGTCCGTCTCCGGCAGGGCAGCGGGACGGCAGTTGAAGACGCTGCCCAAGGCGCTGAAGGACCATCCCGAGGTGGACCGGCTGCGCCGGCTCGCCGAATGGCTCGACCGGCACGCGGCGGCCTGCGTCGCCCAGGTCGACAGCTGGATGGTGTCCTCGCTGCCCGTGCCGACCGAACTGCTCGCCCGGGTCTGGCCCGACGAGGCCTGGCAGAACGCCCTGCGCGACCTGGCCGTCGTCGGCGACGACCCCGACGAGGTCGGCTTCCTGCGGGACGCCACCGCCGACGGCGAGCTGAAGGTGGTCAACCTCGACGGCGAGACCGTACGGCTCTCCCCGCGCACGGTGACCCTGCCCCACCCCGTGCTGCTGCCCGACCTGGACGACGTACGGGAGTTCGCGGCCGAGCTGGGCATCGTCCAGCAGGTCGAGCAGATCCACCGCGCCACCTGGCTCAAGCCCGACGAGGTCTCCGCCACCGCCACCGAGGTCCGCGACTACGCGGGCGGGGTCTTCCCCACCCGCTTCAGCCTCGCCGCCCGCGCGACCGCCCTCGGCTACCGGGTCTCCGGCGGCTACGCCACCTGCAAGGTCCGCGACGCGGGAACCGGCTCCGGAACCGAGGCCGCGGTGTGGATCGGCGAGCCCTACTACGACGACGAGACCACCACCGGCGCCCTGAGCTGGCACGACGAGGACGGCCGGGCGGTACGGCTGACGAACGTCGGCCCGGTGGCCTGGTCCGAAGGAATGCGAATGGCCGCGGCACTGTACGCCGGGCGCAAGATCGAGGAGGGCGGGGACGCATGAGCAAGAACCTGAGAGACACCGGGACGACCGAGACCGAACTGCTGCTGCAGGCCGGCGCCGTCCTCCCGAACGGCACCACCGGCGCCGGAGCCGACGCCGTCGACCTGACCGCCCGCACCTACCGGCACCCGGGCCTCGACGAGGACCGCGTCGTCGTCCGGCTCGCCCCCGCCGAACTCGGGGCGGCCGAGGATCTCGCCGCCGGCTTCCTGGGCCTCGTGCGCGACGAGGGCGAACCGCCCGTCGTCGGCCTGAGCCGCCGCCAGGCACTCGGCTTCCCCGAATGGGTCCTCGTCCACCACCCCGAGGACGGCCACCACGCCCTCGCCGTCGTCCCCGAGCTCGACCGGATCGCCCGCCAGGCCAAGACCAAGCCCAAGGCCGCGCTCGACGCCTGCCTCGAACTGGCCGACCGCCTCGCCGCCTCCGTTCCGCACTTCCTGCCCCTCTTCCACGAGCAGGCCGCACGCGTCTTCCTCGCCGTCGAGAACACCACCTACGCCGCCCAGCTGTTCGGCCGCGCCCGCACCGCCGAGGCCCAGCACGGCCTGCCCGTCGACGAGGACCGCCTCGACTCCGTCTTCCTCGAGTTCGCCCTGGCCGGCGCCCTGCCCGTCAAGGTCCTCGCCGGGTACGGCAAGGCACTGGCCGTCCGCGTCAGCCCCACCGAGGCCTACGAGCGCTTCCGCCGCCTGTGCGTACGCCGCACCGCTGGCGGCCTGCCGCCCTCCGCGCAGGCCGCCGTCGAACTGCGCCGCCTCGCCCGCACCGCGGGCCTGACCGGCACCGAACCCGAGCAGGACTACCTCGCCGAACTTCTGCCCCTGCCCGCCACCCTGCGCGCCGCACTCGGCTGGTGGAAGGCACACCGCGGTGCCCTCGTCGCGCTCGCCCGCCGCGTCCCCGCCGTACGCGGCACGCTCCTCGGACTGACCCCGCCCGGCGGTGACGGCGAGCTCACCGACCTGTGGCTGGAGGTCCTGGAGGAGTCCGGCGCCACCGCCGGACTGGCCGACGGGAGCCTGCCCGACGAAGAGCGCTGCGCCGACGGCACCGCGGGCTGGCTCGAACGCTTCCACAGCGCCCGCCACTCCGGCTGGGGCCGGCGCCCCACCCTGCCCGTCCTCCTCGACCTCGTCGAGCGTTGCGCCCCGCAGCTGCGCACCGAACTCGCCCGGCCCGAACGGGAGACCGGCCTGAAGGTCGGCGTCCAGGACGCCGACCTCCTCGACCTGCTGCTCAGCCTCGACATCCCGGTCATCACGCCTGACGAATCCCAGACGCGCCACCGCCACGACACGCTGAACCTGTCCGACTGGTCCGGTCGCGACGAACGCCGTGACCTGGCCGCGGTCGCCGCGGACCCCCGGTTCAAGCCCGCCTTCCGCCGGGCGCTGAACGGCATCGGCAGCGGCGGGGCCGACATCGTCCGCCACGTCGCCGCCTCCGGCGCCCGCCCGCTGCTGGCCGAATGGATGGCCGAGGTCGCCCGCGCCTCCGTCGCCGCCGGCCTGCCCGGCGTACCCGACGCCATCGAGCGGCTGACCTGGCTGCCCGTCGAAGCCCTCGCGCTCGCCCCCGAGGACGTCGCCGCCGCGGCCGCCGCCGACCTCGGGGAGACCCTCGCCCGCACGCTGCGCGGCGGCCTCTTCGAGGAACTGGCCTGGCCCGCCTGGGAGAAGGCAGTCGCCGAACTGACCCCGGGCAAGGACCGCAACGGCCTCACCATCGTCGAGGCCTGGCCGTACCTGATCGTCGCCAACTCCGCCGAGGTCCGCGTCATCGACGCCGACTCGACCGTCCTCACGCACGACCTGCGCGTGCCGCCCGGCTCCCACCGCCGCATGGGATTCCACTACGTCGACGGAGAACTGCTCGTCTTCTGGTCCGACTGGAGCGCCAACCGCGTCGAGGGCTACTGGCACTCCTCTCCCGGCACCGTCCTCACCCTGGACACCGACCGCAACTACTGGTCCCTGCGCAGCGACAACATCTCCCTGCAGCTCCCCGGCGGCGGGCGCACCACCGGCGGCGGCGTCCTGCACAGCGGTGACACCCGGCTGCCCGACGAGCGGCCGCTGCTCTCCGACGGCACCTCCTACTGGGTGTGGCGGCAGCGCGACCAGGACAACGACAGCGGGTGGCTGGAGTACGACCCGGTGAGCGGGGCCCACGGACGGTCCTCCATGCCCGCGTTCTTCACCGACGCCCTCAAGGAGTACGGCGGGAAGCCCCACTCCGGGTGGGCCAGCCGGCTGCTGCCCACGCCCACCGTGGAAGGGTCCGTACTCGGCGCACCCGTCGACGGCCTCCTCGGCTGGCACGCCGTACGCCTCCCCGACCACGGCTGGGTCGCCACCGACACCGGCGGACGCACCGTCACCGTCCCCGAGGGCGGGGACAAGCCGGTCGCGGCCCTCGCCTTCCCGGGCGACGACCGCCCGCGCGCCCTCTCGCACAGCTGGCGCGAACTGACCCTCACCGACCCCGACGGCGTCGTCACGGCACAGACCCGCAACGACCGCCGCGACACCCCCTTCAGCACGGGCAGCGTCGACCTCCCGCCGCTCTCCCACTGGTACGCACTGCGCCCCCGCGACCCCCGGGGCTCGGCCGCACTGCGCACGGCCGACCGTGAGACCGTCGGGGCGCTCCTCAAGGCAGCCGCGGCCGTGGCGAAGGCCGCCGACCTGCCGGACGTCGTGAGCGCGGCCCTGCCCCAGGTCACCGACCCGCAGCTGATCGGCGGCATCGTCGAGGTCCTGCGGTTCGCCCTCGTCCAGCAGAAGGCACTGGACAGGATCTCGGCCCGCCTCGACGCCGACACCGCACCCGCCGAGGAGCGCGAGCTCGGCCCCGCCGACCGGCTGCTGGGCGCCGCACTGAGCGGCCTCCTCGACTACAACCACTACCGCTACAACGACGACAGCGACGGGACGCACCGCACCCTGAGCCTCCTCGGCGCCGCCCGCACCGCGACCGACGCCGCCGGCGTCCCCGGGCTGCTCCACTTCGACACCCCCGCCCTGCCGTACTTCACCTTCAGCTGGACACCGCTGCTCGACCAGCCCGCGGCCGCCGCCTACCGGGCCGTCGCCGCGACCACCACCGACGAGCAGCGGGCGGCCCTCCTCACCGTGCTCGGCGAGGTGGACACCCTGGGGATGGCCTCGGCACAGGGCTCGGCCGACAGCTGGCGCCAGGTCGTGGTCCACCTTGGACACGCCCACCTGACCGGCCCCGATGGCCTCGACCGCAACCGCTACCACCGCAGCCTGCTGCCGCTGGGCGGCGGAGCCGTCCTCGCCGTGACCGAGCAGGGCGACTCCGTCCCCGACGGCCACGAGTTCGGCGCCCTCCTGCACGACCCCACCGGCCGCTTCACCGTCCCCGGCCCCTACACGGTGCGCCGCGCGACACCCCTCGGCGACCCCGACCGCGACCCGGGCTGGCTGACCGCTTTCCTGGGCACGGCCGCCGAGCACGGTCCGGTGCCCTTCCGCCCGGAGGCCGCGGAGGAGTTCTCCCGGCTCACCGGGGTCTCCGGCGCCCTGGCCCGCCTGCTGATCGCGGGACTCCCGCACATCGACGGCTACGGGCGCAACTTCCTGCCCGCGGAGGTGCGCACCGCCCTCGGGGTCAAGGCCACCGACGCCGCCTACGCCCGTGACGAGCTCAAGAGCCTCGCCTCGGAGGTCCGGCGCGACGTCGTGGCGGCCCTGCTGCCCGCCGACCCGGCCCGCCTGTGGAGCGAGGGACCCGACGTGGCGGCCGCCGCGGAGGTGTGGAACCGGCGCGTCGGCCGGCGTACGCCCGTACCCGACTGGCTGGCCACGGAGGCTGCGCGCGCCGTCCGCGGCGGATGGCCCGCGCACCGGGTACTGGCCGCACTGCTCGACCCGGCCGCCTCGAACGAGCTCTCGGTCGACGTGCCGTGGACGGTCAAGGGCGACCACGTGGAGCCCGGCGAGCCCGCCACCGGCCCCTTCACCGCGCAGGTCCTGACCTCGACCCTGGCCATGAGCGCATGGCTGGCCCACCGGCTGCCGGCCGGAGACCCCGTACGAGCGGCCCTGCCGCCCGCGCTCACCGCCGTACGGCAGCGGCTCGCCGCGCCCGGACTGCTCCTGGAGATCGGCCACTACACCAGCCTCCCCAACTTCCGGAAGGTGGCCGGCACCCCCACCGAGACCGGCGAGGGCTACGAGCGCTACGGCGCGGTCGTCATGGCCACGCACGACGACCAGCCCAAGCCCGCGGTGCGCACGGCGCTCCTGGACTCCACCGGCTCCGACCCCTACCTGCCGGCGCTGCGCGGCGACGACCAGCAGCCCCTCGCGGCCGAGACGGCCCTGCGGACCGCCCACGACCCGCGGTTCGCCGCGCTGCTCGCCGACCCGGGCGCCCCCGCGGCCGGCGAGACCGACGTGGACGGCACGTGGTGGCCGCAGGACCCGAGCCGTTCGGTCCCCGAACTGGTCGAGGAGGTGAGCGCCGAGCACGGACTCGGCGCCGACGCGGCCGCCCTGTACCTGGCCCTGCTGGCCATGCCCGACCCCACCGACCGCAACACCGCCCGGTGGACGGGCTGGAAGCCGGCCCGGCTCAAGGCCGCCCGTGCCGAACTGGCCGCCACCGACCTGGTGGTGTCGGCCGACCGCAGCAGGGCGGGGCGCTCGCTCTTCCTGCCCGGCGGGTGGGCCGACATGCCCGCCCCGGCGCTGCCGGTGGAGCAGTGGAAGCTGCCGATGTACGGCCTCACCCCCGGCAGCCGGCCGCTGCTGGGCGTCCTTGCACCGGCCGAACCGGCCGCCGAGCTCTACCGCCGGGCCTGGCAGCGGGTCTGCGAGGGCGACGTCCCGCGCTTCCAGGAGCTCAAGGTGAAGCGCACCCGCCCCCGCCCACCACCACTTCGTCCACGCACAGAGGAACCAGATGACCGCCACCGCACCATCCGCACCCGCCGCCGCCCGGCAGGTGCTCCCCGCCGAGGAACGGTACGCCGAGGAACTCGCCTTCCTCGCCGCCCACGACACCGGCCCCCGGCCGCCCGGCTGGGCGCTGACCCCGCGGGCCGTCGTCACCTTCGTCTGCGGCAGCGACGGCACCGAACTGGCCCTGCCTAAGCGCCGCGCCGGCCTTCCGGCCAAGCTGGCCATCGCCCCCAAGTTCGTCGGCGAACGCGCCCTGGTGGAGCGCTGCGTCGTCACCCTCGCCGGGGAGCGCGGCCTGCTCCTCACGGGCGAGCCCGGCACCGCCAAGTCGATGCTGTCCGAACTGCTCGCCGCCGCCGTCTGCGGCACCAGCTCCCTCACCGTGCAGGGCACCGCCGGCACGACCGAGGACGCCTTCCGCTACGGCTGGAACTACGCGCTCCTGCTCGCGCAGGGCCCCACCCCGCAGGCCCTGGTCGACTCCCCGGTGCTCTCCGCCATGCGCACCGGGCGGGTGGTCCGCGTGGAGGAGATCACCCGCTGCCTGCCCGAGGTGCAGGACGCGCTGGTGTCGATCCTCTCCGACCGGCGGGTCAGTGTGCCCGAACTGACTGCCACCGAGGACGCGGTGGTCTCCGCGGCCCCCGGCTTCACCGTCATCGCCACCGCGAACCTGCGCGACCGCGGTGTCTCCGAGATGTCCGCCGCCCTCAAGCGGCGCTTCAACTTCGAGACCGTCGCCCCGATCGCCGACGCCGACGCGGAGGCCACGCTGATCCGCCGCCAGGCCGTCGCCGCCGTCCAGCGGGCCGGCGCCGCATTCGGCGTGGACGATGCCGTGCTCGACGCGCTCGTCACCGTCTTCCGCGACCTGCGCTCGGGCCGCTCCGCCGAGGGCTGGGACGTCGAACGCCCCGGCACGGTCATGTCCACCGCCGAAGCGGTGCAGGTGGCGGCCTCGCTGGGCGTCGCCGCCGCGTACCTCCCGGACGGGGACGTGCTGGACCTGCTGCCGGGGCACCTGCTGGGCGTCGTACGCAAGGACGACCCGGCCGACCACGGAAGGCTGCTGGGGTACTGGGACGGCCCCGTCCGGCGCCGCGCCGAGGACGGCTCGGCGATGTGGCGCCGCCTCTGGGACCTGCGCGGGAGCCTGCGTTGACGCACAACGACCCGCGGGCCGCGGTCGACGCGCTCGCCGCGGCCCGCGAGCCCTACCTGATCGGGGTGCGGCACCACAGCCCCGCGCTGGCCGCGGTGGTGCCCGCCCTGCTGGACGCCTCCGGCGCGGACGTCGTCTGCGTCGAGCTCCCGGTGGACTTCCAGCCGTGGCTGGAGCACCTGGCCGACCCGGAGACCGTCGCCCCCGTCGCCCTCGCGGGCACCGGCGAGGACGGCCGCCTGGCGTTCTACCCGTTCGCGGACTTCTCCCCGGAACTGGCGGCCATCCGCTGGGCCCGCCGGTCGGGCGCGGCCGTCCTGTGCTGCGACCTCCCGCTGTCCGACCCCGGCTGGACCCCCGGCCCCCTCGTGCCCCACCCGTCCCCGCCCACGGACGGGCCGACGGCCCGCGCGGCGCACACCACGTCGAGCCCGGCCTCCGGCACGGCCGGAGCCGCACCTGCGGCCGCTGCGCCGGAACCCGACACGGCCACGCCCGCAGAGGCGTCCGACGGCAGCGTGCCGGTGGCGGACGCCGCCGCGGGCGGCGCCCCGCGGCGCGCCGGCAGCTTCGCCGAGGGGCTCACCGCCGCCGGTACGGGCCGCGACGGCGACGACCTGTGGGACCGCGCCGTCGAGGTCCTGGCACCGGGCTGCTCCCCGGAGGCCGTACGCCGGGCCGCGCTCGGCGTCGGCTGGGCCCTGCGCGAGGACGGGCCCGTCCCGGACCGTGACCTCGCCCGTGAGGCGCACATGCGTGCCGTCATCTCCGGCGCCGCCACCGGCGGCCACCGAGTGGCCGCCGTCATCGGCTCCTTCCACGCCCCCGCCCTCCTCACGCCGCCGGGCGCCGCCGACGGCTCCGCCACGGGTCGGGTCCGGGACGAGGCCGTCGGCACCGGGCCGGCCCCGGCCGCGCAGCAGGGGCGGCTTCCCCGCACCACCGGCACCTCCGCGGCCGCCCCGGGAGGACCCGCGGCCGTCACCTCCTTCGTGCCGTACTCCTTCGACCTGCTCGACTCCCGCTCCGGCTACCCCGCCGGCATCCGCGACCCGCTCTGGCAGCAGGCCGTCCTCGGAGCCGGCGGCGACCCCGAACGGCTCCGGGAGGCCGCCTCCGTGGCCGTCACCGGGCTCTGCCGGGAACTCCGCAGGGCCGGACACACCGCCGGCACCGGCGAGGCCGCCGAAACCCTGCGGCTCGCCTGCGACCTCGCCGTCCTGCGCGGGCTCCCCGCGCCCGGCCGCGGCGAACTCCTGGAGGCCGTCGCCACCGTCCTCGGCCAGGGCGAACCCCTGGGCCGTGGCCGGGCCCTGGCCCAGGCCCTCGAAGCGGTGCTCGTCGGCACCGCCCGCGGGCGGATCACCCCGCACGCCCCCCGCTCCGGCCTCGGCCCCTCCGTCGAGGCCGAACTCGCCGAGCTCCGCCTGCCGTGCCCGGAAGACCCCGCGCCGCGCGAGGTCCGCCTCGACCCGCTGCGCTCCCCCCTCGACGGCCGTCGCGAGGTCCTCCTCCAGCGCCTCCTCGTCTGCGGTGCCTCCTACGGCGAGCCCCTCACCGTCGCCGCGACCGGCGACGGCACCGCCCTCGGCACCAAGTGGCGGCTGTCCTGGACGCCTTCCGTCCCGGCCCGGCTCGACCTCACGGGCGTACGCGGCGTCACCGCCGCCCAGGCGGCGGCCGGGACGCTCAGCGAGACCGCCCGACGAGCCGCCGCCGAAGGCGGGCCGACCCCGGCGCAGATCCTCGCCGGGCTGGCCGCCGCCGCACGGTGCGACCTGCCCGAACTGGTCGACGTACGCCTCCACGAGGCGGCCACCGCCCTGCCGCGGACCGCGACCCTGCCCGAACTCCTCGACGCCCTCGACCTTCTGGAGGCCCTGCACCGAGGCCACCTCCCCGGCACCTCAGCCGGGTCCCGCGCCGCGTGCGCCGCGCTCACCGGCGAACTCCTCGAGGCCGCCGTACGCTCCCTGCCCGGCCTCGCCGGCAGCGAGGACCCGGCCGACGCCGCCGCCCTCGTGGCCCTCGCCGACCGCGCCGCCGCCCACCACCTGGGCCTGCGCACGGACGACGCGCTCGCCTCCCTGGCCGCTTCGGCGTCCCCGCTGATGCAGGGCGCCGCCCTGGCCGTACGGGTCCTCCTCGACCTCGACCCGGCCGAGGCGCTCGGCGATCGCGCCGCCGGATGGATCGACAGCGCCGGCACCCCCGACAGCCGACGCGGGCTGACCCGACGGCTCGCCGGACTCCTCACCGCCGCGGGCCCGTTGCTGCAGTCCTCCCCGGCCGCCCTCACCCCGCTCCTGGACCGCGTCGAGCACCTCGCCGACCAGGACTTCCTCGACCGTCTCCCCGCCCTGCGCGGCGGCTTCGACGCCCTCGCGCCGGCCGCCCGCGACCGGCTGCTGGACACCGTCACCGACCGCCTCGGCGACCGCCTCGACCTCGCCCTCGACGCCCCGCCCGCCCTGCTCGCCCTCTGGGCCGCCGCCGACGCCGCCGGGCTCGCCGCACTCGAGGCCCTCCCGCTGCCCCAGCAGCGGGAACCGGTCGGGGCCGCGGACCAGGCCCCGGCCGCCCCCGACGCACCGCCCGCGCGGACGGACGGGTCCGACGAGCGCCGGCTCGCCCCGGCCGACCGCTGGCGGCTGCTGCTCGGCCGCGAACGCGACCGGCTCCCGGCCGGCGCCCGCCGCTATGCCCACGCCCTCGACGAGCTGTACGGCACGGGGCGGGGCGAAGGAGCCGGCGACCTCGGAACCGGTCAGGGACCGGGCCGCGGCGGCGGCCGGGAGGCCTCCTTCCCGACCGCCCGCGAATGGTCGCAGGAGCTCGAGGCACTGTTCGGCGCGGACGTACGGGAGGAGGTGCTGGCCGGTGCGGCCGAAGCCGGCCGCACCGACGTGCTCGCCCAGCTCGACCCGGAGGCCGTGCGGCCCTCCGTGGAACTGCTGAGCTCCGTACTGTCCCTCGCCGGCGGACTGCCGGAGGCACAACTCGCCCGGCTGCGCCCCCTGGTGCGGCGGCTGGTCGACGAACTCGCCAAGGAGCTCGCCACGCGGCTGAGACCGGCGCTGTCCGGTCTCAGCACCCCGCGTCCCACCCGGCGCCCGGGCGGCCGGCTCGACCTCGCCCGCACCCTGCGGGCCAACCTCGCGCACGCCCGCCGACGGCCCGACGGCACGGTGGTCGTCGTACCGGAGCGGCCCGTCTTCAGCACCCGGGCGAGCCGCGAGGCCGACTGGCGGCTCGTCCTGGTCGTCGACGTGTCCGGCTCCATGGAGGCCTCCGTGATCTGGTCGGCCCTGACCGCGGCCGTACTGGGCGGCGTCCCCACCCTGTCCACCCACTTCCTCGCGTTCTCCACCCAGGTCGTGGACCTCACCGACCGCGTCGACGACCCGCTCTCGCTGCTGCTGGAGGTGCGCGTGGGCGGCGGCACGCACATCGCCGCCGGTCTCGCCCACGCCCGCTCCCTGATCACCGTCCCGAGCCGCACCCTCGTCGTCGTGGTCAGCGACTTCGAGGAGGGCGGCCCGATCGCCGGACTGCTCGGCGAGGTCCGCGCACTGGCCGCCTCCGGCGCCCATCTGCTGGGCTGCGCCGCGCTCGACGACACGGGGAACCCCCGGTACTCGGTCCCGGTCGCGCGGCAACTCGTCGCGGCCGGCATGCCCGTGGCCGCCCTCAGTCCACTCGCCCTCGCCCGATGGGTGGGCGACCGCCTCCGTGGGGAGTCCCGTTGAGCACCGAACTGCCGCCCGTCGCACCCGAGGTGCTCGCCGAGGCGGTCGAGAGCCTCACCGCACGGCTGCGCAAGAAGCTGGACGACGCCACCGCCGGCTGCGCGGACACCGCCGTCCACCAACCCGACGGAAGCGTCACCTTCCGGTTCGGCGAGGACGCCCTCGTCACCCTGCGGCCCGGTCCGACGGGGACGGTCACCGAGGCCGGACAGGCCGGCTGCACCTGCCTGCTGGCACCCCGCTGCCTGCACCGGGCCGCGGCTCTGGGCGCGGCCCCGCTCGCGGACGCGGCCCCGCCGGAGCCGGAGCCGGAGCCGGCACCGGAGCCGACCGAGGCCGTGCCGGGGGAGACGCAACACACGGCACCGGTCGACGCCGGAGCCGGAGCCGGAGCGGCCCCGGCCGTGTCCGCCGACCCCGCAGAGCCCGTTCCGGCGCTCACCGCTGCCCAGCTCGGCGCCGCGGCCGCGCTCTGGCACGCCGCGGCCGAGGCCCTGGCGGCCGGTGTCACCGCCGGGGGAGCCGTCGTCCAGGCCGAACTGCTGCGCGCCGCGCACACCGCCCGCCTGGCGGGGCTGCCCCGCGCGGAAGCGGCCGCCCTACGGGTCGTACGCGGGCTGCGCGCCGCCCGTGAACGCCGCACCGCACACCGCCTGGGCGACCTCACCGGATCCTTCCGCGAACTCCTGCACACCGCCGGGGTACTGGCCTCCGGTGCGGCCGACGCGGCCCTGACCGGCACCTCCCGGCGCGCCTACACGGCCGGCGGCAGCCTCCAGGTGCACGGCCTGTGCCGTGAGCCCGTGCTCTCCGCCACCGGTTACGGCGGGGTCGTCACCCACCTGCTGGCCCCCGACGGCTCGCGCTACTCGATCTCGGACGTCCGGCCGGGAGGTCTGGCCCGTGCCCGCGGGGCCGGACGGGCCTCCGTCGCCCTCGGCGGTGCCACCCTCGACCACGCCGGGCTCGCCCGGGGCGGCCTGCGCATCGTCGGCGCGACGGTCTCCGCGGAGGGCCGGCTCGGTGCCGGACGCGGGGTCAAGGCGACCCCGCTGCCCGGGGCCGCGTGGGCCGACGGGCCCGCGGCCCCGCTCTTCGCGGGGCCCGCCGCCGAGGCCGTCGCCGCGCTGCTGGCGGACCCGGCCCATGCGGCCGACGCCGAAACCGCCCTGATCGGCTGCGACGTCGTGGTCGTCGGCGCGGCCGGCGATCACCTCCTCGTCCACGAGGCACGCCCGGACGCACCCCTGCTGCGGCTGCTGCCCGCGCACCCGCACCCGGAGCTGCCACACACCGAGAACCTGCGGCGCATCGCCTCGTACCCCGGACTGCACCTGCGCGTCCTGGGCCGTCCCGATCTCGACCGCGCCGCCACGCTGCGCCCGGTGGCCGTCGGCCCGGTGCCGGACGAGCCGTACACGCTGCAGCTGCCCGAGGAGTGGCTGGGCCGGGCCGACCTCGGCTACGACCGGCTCCAGGGCTCGCACTTCCCGCCGCCGGACACCGCTCCCGAGCCCGCTGCCGGGGCCGGGCCCGGACCGGTGGCCGAGGCCCCGGACCCGCTCGCCGACTCCCCGCTGTGGCGGGTGCGCCGCCTCCTGGAGACCGGTGTCGCAGGCGGCCGCCGCGCGGTCGCCGAGGCGGCCCGCGGTGCGGCGCCGCAGACCGCGTTCGGCCCGCTGCGCCGGGCCGGACTCAGCGCGGCGGCCGACCTGGCCGCCGCCCTGGCGGCCGAGGCCGACCGGCGCCCGCGGGACGCCTTCGGCCGGCTCGCCGACCCGTCGCCCGACGGCTACGCCTGGGCCTGGCTGGCCGCGGCCACCCACCTGGCGGCGGCGGAGCGTTCCCTGGTCGCCGCCTCGTGGACGGCGGCTACACCGAGCGGAGCCACTCCCGCAGTGCGGTGAAGTCCCCGACGGTCAGGCCCCGGCCCGGGTCTACGCGGTGCAACAGGGCCGGGCCCGGGTGGCGTTCGGCCACCCGGGCCCGGTCGGCGTCGGTGATCTCGTCATCGATCCACACGAAGGGCCGTCCGCCCGCGTGGCGCAGGAGGGCCGGGGTCTTCCAGTGGACGCCGCCCCGTCCGTCCTCCTCGGAAGGCTCCGGCCAGTCCACCACGGGCAGTTCCGGCAGCCCGAGGCGAGGCGCGACGCACTCGTTGGCCTCCGTCATCCAGGTCGTCGCCCACCACAGTTCGCACGGCAGCCCCGCCAGCAGCGGCCCGAGCGCGGGGTCCACGCGGGCGAGCAGGGGGTGGGGGCCGTCACCGGGCGGGTACGGGCCCGCCCCGAAGGGGATGAGCGGTCCGTCGACATCGAGGTAGAGGAGGGGAAGGGCCGTGGAGCTGGTCATGCCCTCACGGTAGCCCTGCCCGCCGGGAGGCGGGACAGGTGTACTCACGTCACGGCGGTGGCGGACGAGGTGGGCGTGATAGAGCGGCTGTGGCGGTACCCGATCAAGTCGACCGGGGGTGAACTGCTGCAGAGCGCGCAGGTGGACCTGCGGGGCCTGGTGGGCGACCGGCTGTACGCCGTGCGCGACGGCGACGGCAGGTTCGGCTCGGGCAAGAACACCCGGCGCTTCCGGCGGATGGACGGGCTGCTGCACCTGAGCTCCCGGTGCGCCGGCGGAGCCGGGGAACCGCCGGAACTGCTCGACAGCGACGGCCGCGCGGTGGCCGATCCCACGGCCCACCTGCGCACCCACCTCGGCCGTGACGATGTCGAACTGGCCGGGGAGGGCGCGGTGTCGCACTTCGACCAGCTACCGGTCAGCGTCCTGCCACGGCCACGCTCGACTGGGTCCGCCGCGCGGTACTGGACGTGCCCGTGGACGAGCGCCGGTTCCGGCCGAACGTCCTCGTGCGGACACCGCCCGGTACCCCGGCCTTCGTCGAGGACGAGTGGATCGGCCGCGAGGCCCGCCTGGGCGCCGGCGTGCGCATCGGCTTCCTGCGCTCCAGCGAGCGCTGTGTGATGACCAACCAGGCCCAGCAGGACCTTCCCCACGCACCGGCGGTCCTCAAGGCGATCGCCACCGCCCACGACAACCGGATCGACGCGCTCGCCACGGTCCTCACCCCGGGGACGGTCCGGGTGGGCGATCCCCTCGTACTCGGCTGAGGAGCCGGAGGGAACCACCGTCCCCGCGGGCGCCTCTTGAAGGCCGAAGGGGGGAGGACCATGGCGAAGACAGCGGTGGCCGTGACCGGGCGCGTGGTGGTGGCGGGGCTCCTGTGCGCCGTGCTGGCGGGGTGCGGGACCACACGGGCGGGGCAGGCCGCGCAGCCGGCCGGGGCGCCCGCGTCCGCTCCGGCCGACTGCGATCGGGACGTGACGACGGACGAAGGGCCGGGCGGGTACGCCGGGCCGCCGACCGACGAGGACACCGGAGCCCCCGCCGGTCCGCCGACGGACGAGCAGACCGGCGCCCACGCCGGGCCGCCGACCGACGAGGACACCGGAGCGCCTGCCGGTCCGCCGACGGACGAGCAGACCGGCGCCCACGCCGGGCCGCCCACCGACGGCGGCACGGGCAACGGCGGCGGTCCCTGCGGTCCGGCCGACTGGTTCGACATGACCCGCGACTTCACGGCCTACCGGCTCGAGCACAGCACCGCGCAGGACCACGCGGTGTCGGTCACCGAGACCCGGGTCCGCAAGGTCCGGTCGGTGGGCGAGGCGCGGATCACCTTCTCCACCCGGCAGGTGGGCAAGGGCGCGGCGGAGGACGCCCGCCGCATCGCCGCCGTGTTCACCGCATGGCGCCGCGAGGTCTACGGCGACCACGGCACCCTGACCCTCCGCACGGCCGAGCACGAGGTCGTCACCCAGCCGTGGTGACCCCCGGCCACCGCGCGTCCCAGAACGCGCAGTGGTGTTCGGCCCGGCCGTCCACCGTACGGATCCCACCCGTGCCCGGAGCCAGCGACAGCACCCGCGCCGCCGCCCCCAGCAGCGGCCAGCGCGGGGCACCGGGCGCAGCGGGAACGCCGGTCCGCGCGAACGCCGTCCAGTAGCCGGTCATCCGGTCCGCGAGCCGCTGCTGCGCCCCGCTCAGCGGGGTGATCGTGAACAGGTACGGCAGTTCGAAGCCGTGGGCCGCGCCCCACGGCAGCCCCGGCACCGGGGGCAGCCCGGTGAAGTCCGGCGCGTCGCGGTCGCTGAACCGGTAGCCGTACGCCGGTGCGTACCGCCGCAGCGCCGCGCCGTCCCGCAGCGTCGGGCAGACGAACGACGCGTCGGTCAGCAGGGTTGCCCAGGCGATCGCCGGTGTCGGGTACGCCGACACCGGGTAGGCGGCCTCCACGGCACGGGCCGTCTCCCCGCCGAAGGACCGCTGCATTCGGGCCCGGTAGGCGCTCTCGTCGCCGATCGGGTACGCCCCCAGCGTCTGCGCGAGGAAGAGCCGGATCTCGTCCCGGGTGGTGCCCTGCACCACCGGCACCCGGTGGAACCGTCCCGACTCCAACGCCCGCCGCGGTTCCATCGGCAGGGCGGCGTCGCCGTAGGGCACCAGGGAGAACCGCTGCATCAGGTCGGCGGTCGCGAGGGTACGGGCGTCCAGCGCGCGCAGGCAGTCCAGCACGCCCGGGGGCCGGCCGCAGCCGAGCCGGGCCGCAGCCCGGGCGCCCTCCTCGGCCGTGCGCCGCGCGGGCACGAAGGGCTCGTACGTCCCGAGGCCCGGCAGCAGCGCCGACGGCGGTGTCGTGGTCGAGCACGATCCGCTCTGCACGATCGCCCTGTGGAACAGTCCGGCGGAGGCGGGCGAAGTCAGGTGCGCGCAGACGCTCAGCGCCCCCGCGGACTCGCCGAAGACGGTGACGTTGCCCGGGTCCCCGCCGAACCGCTCCGCATTGGTCCGTACCCACCGCAGCGCCGCCCGCTGGTCCGCCAGGGCGAAGCCCGGAGCCCCGCCGAGCTCCGGATGGCCGAACAGGCCGAAGACGCCCAGCCGGTAGTTGACCGTCACCACCACCACGTCACCCCGGACGGCCTGCCGCTCCGGCCGGTAGGCGTCGCCGGAGCCGCTGAAGAAGCCGCCGCCGTGGAACCACACCATGACCGGCCGGAGACTTTGCCGAGCCCCGGTCGTGCGACCCGCCGGAGCGGTCACGTTGAGGTACAGGCAGTCCTCGGACCCGACCGGCCCCCCGGGCGCGAGCACGGGCAGCTGCACGCAGCGGGAACCGGGCGCACCGGCGTCCCGTACGCCCTCCCAGCGGCGCGCGGGCTCCGGCAGCCGCCAGCGCCGCGGACCGGTCGGAGGAGCCGCGAAGGGAATGCCCTCGAAGGTGCTGTACGCGCCGTGCGTCCGGCCGCGCACCCGCCCGCGGTCGGTGTCCACGACCGGTGCCGGCGGACCGGCCGCCGCCCCCGCGAGCAGCAGTACGAGCGGCAGCAGCAGGGCGCACCGGCGTCGGACCCCTCGCATGTCGGACACGGGCCTCGTCTCCTCCGGGCCCGGGCGGGGACCCCCGTTTGCCCGCCCCGAATGGCGCAGTGGGCGGAAGTGGCACTCAATGTAACAAAGCGTGCGCTTCCCATGACGCACGATGACCGGCGCGCGATTGCGTAGACCCGCGCGTCGGCGAACGGAGCTTTCGATGAATGACCCCATCACTCTCGCGGCGACGCAACACGAGGACCGCCACGGGACCCCCGACGACACCGCCCCCGACACCCCCGCAGTCCCCGGCGCCTCGGACGTCCCCGCCACCGGGGACGATCCTGCCGTTCCGGACGACGGCGACGCGCCGAACACCCTGCGGATGCGGACCCTCCTGGAGACGGCAGCCACCTGCCGTCCGGTGGAGGAGGTCACCGCGCTGGTGAGCCTCCTCAAGGAGGACGGCCGGCTGCCCGACGCCGGCCAGGAGGCGCTGCGCGCGGCCGCCGTGACCCGGCCCGTGCAGGACGTACAACGGATGGTCACCCTGCTGGGTGAGGCCCCCCACGAGGTCGGCGAGGCGGACATCACGCTGCGTGCCGCCGCCGTCGGACGGTCCATCGAGGACGTCGCCCTGCTGGTGAACATCCTCGGCAAGGACGCGACCGGCGAGCCGGAGCAGCAGCGCCGCACCGGGCCCGCCGCGGCGGCCGCACCGGCCGCGGAGTCGCACCCGCAGCCGCCCCGGGAGCGGTTCGAACCCCCGTCGCGGGAGCGGTTCGAACCCCCGTCGCGGGAGCGGTTCGAGCCCCCGTACCGGGAGCTGCACGACACGTCCCACCGGCCGAAGTCCCGGCGGCCGGCTCCCGTCGAGGGGCCGGACCGCACTGCGGCACTGCGGCACGTGCTGCGCTGGCCCGTGGCGATCGCCCTGCTGGTCAGCGGCGCCCTGCACCTGCCGCAGGACCTGACGGCCCTGCCGCCCGGGAACGCCCTCGGTCTCCTGCCCCTGCTGGTCACCGTGGTGTGCCTGGGCGTCGGGGCGCTGGTGGCGCTGCGCGACACCACGGTGGTGTGGCGGGCCGGCGCGGCCGCTGCCCTGGGCGTGGTCGCCCTGCACGTCGTCGGCGGCTCGCTGGCCTTCGACCCGCTGGCCGGCACCGTGGGTGACCCCCCGGCCTGGGCGGGTGCCGCCGTGATGCTGTGCGCGGCAACCGGCGCGGTCCTCGCCGGACTGGCACTGAGGAACCGTCAGGAGAATTCGGCCTGACCCGCGGCCGCGAGCGCCGCAGCGGCACCCCGCGCCCCGCGCGCGGGGTGCCGCTCCGTTCGCGCGTCTCCCTCAGGCGAGCAGGTTGACCGCCCCCGTGAACACGCGGGGCAGCCGGGCGGCCAGCGGGACGATCCGGGGCGCGAGGCGCGGCCGCCGCCGCGCCCACAGCAGCGCCTCGGTGAGGGCGCGGTAGCTGCGCGACAGGTCCCGCCAGGCCTGCTCGTAGGCCTGCGGCCGGCCCGCCCGTACGCAGCGCACCAGTTCGCCCGCGGCGGTCACGGCCAGGGTGAGGCCCTCACCGGTCAGGGCGTCCACGTACCCCGCGGCGTCCCCGACGAACAGCACCCGCCCCGCGACGCGTACGCGTGCCCCCTGGCGCAGCGGTCCGGCGCCGCGCACCGGGGTGTCGGCGCGCCCGGCCAGCCGGTCCGCCAGATGAGGGAAGTGGGCGAGCTGTTCGTCGAAGGGCGCCTGGTCGGTGGTGAGGACCGCCACGCCGATCCGGTCGGGTGCCAGTGGGGTGACGTAGGCCTCGCACCGGGCCGACCAGTGCACCTCGACCAGGTCGCTCCACGGTGCGACGGCGTAGTGGCGGCGCAGCCCGTAGCGGGCCGGCCGGCGCGGGGTGGCGGGCGCCGACAGGCCGAGTCCGCGCCGGACGGGGGAGTGCAGGCCGTCCGCGGCGACGAGGTAGCGGGCGGAGAGGCCGGCCGCGGTGACGTGGTCGACGCCCTGGCGCACCTGGTCGACGCGCTGCGGCAGGACCTGTACGCCGAGCTGCGCAGCCCGTTCGGCGAGTGCGGCCTGGAGGGACGTGCGGCGGGCGCCGAGGCCCGGCCCCGACCGGAAGAGCCCCTCCGCCCGCAGGCCGCTCCCGCCGTCGACGTAGCGGATCCCGCGGAACGGCTGCCCGGTGACGGACACGCCCAGCTCGTCGAGGCGGCGTACCGCCCCGGGCATCAGGCCCTCCCCGCAGGCCTTGTCGATGGGGGTGGGCCGAGGCTCCAGCACCACGGTCTCCAGACCGGCGAGGGCTCCGTGGATGGCGGTCGCCAGGCCGGCCGGACCGCCGCCCGCGATCAGCAGGTCGATCATGACGGCGCGCCGGCCGACGGGACGGAGGCGGGTGCCCGCAGCCGCCCGACGTCCGTCAGGGCGGCGTCTTCGCAGCCGATCCGTACGCGCAGCAGCACCAGGTTGAGCACCGTGAAGCCCAGGGCGGTCACCCAGGCGGAGTGCACCAGCGGCAGGGCGGCCCCTTCCGCGACCACCGCCACGTAGTTGGGGTGGCGCAGCACCCGGTACGGGCCCCGCTCCACCAGCGGGAGGCCGGGAACGACCAGCACCCGGGTGTTCCAGCGCGGCCCGAGGGTGGCGATGCACCACCAGCGCAGCGCCTGGGCGGCGGCGACGACGGCGAGGGCCGACCAGCCGAGCAGGGGGACGAACGGCCGTCCGGCCGCCCAGGGTTCGACCGCGCAGCCCACGAGCAGCGCGGTGTGCAGGGCGACCATGGCCGGGTAGTGGCCGCGTCCGTACTCGCGGCCGCCGCGTGCCAGGCTCCAGGCGGTGTGGCGCCGCGCGGTGACGAGCTCGGCGAGCCGTTCGGCGACGACGAGGCAGATGAGCAGCAGGTACGGGGTCAGGGAGGGGGTGGACGTCAGGGAGGTCAGGGTCATGGGTTCACCAGCGCAGGAGGACGAGTTCGGAGGCGAAGCCGGGTCCGAAGGCGAGCATCAGACCGACGGACCCGGGGGGCGGTCCGGCGCAGCGGACGCCTTCCAGGATGTGCAGGACGGAGGCGGAGGAGAGGTTGCCCACGGCGGCCAGCGAACGCCGGCTCGCGGCGAACGCCGACTCCGGCAGCGCCAGCGCGTCCGAGAGCGCGTCGAGGATCTTCGGGCCGCCGGGATGGCAGATCCAGGCGTCGACGTCCGCGGGCTTGAGGTCGTGGGCGGCCAGGAAGCTCTCCACCTCCTCGGCCACGTGCAGCCGCGCCAGGTCGGGGAGTTCACGGCCGAGCACCATGCGCATGCCCCAGTGGCCGATGTCCCAGCCCAGGAGGTGTTCGGTGCCCGGGTAGAGGCGGCTGCGCGCGGCGACGACCTCGGGGCCGGGGGCCGTCGCGTACAGGGGATGGTCGCGGCCCACCGCCACCAGGGCGCCCGCGCCGTCGCCGAAGAGGGCACCGGCCACCAGGTTCGCCATCGAGGAGTCGGTGGACTGGAGGGTGAGCGAGCAGAGTTCGGTGGACAGCAGGACGCCCGCGTGGCCGGGCCGGCCCGTGAGCATCTGGTGGAGATGGCCCACGCCGGCGGCCCCGGCGGCGCACCCGAGACCGAAGAGCGGCACCCGCCGTACGTCGGGACGCAGTCCGGCACGGGCGGCGAGGCGGGCCTCCAGCGAGGGCGTCGCGAGCCCGGTCACGGTGGTCGACATGATCAGATCGACCTCAGGGGCGGCCAGGCCGGCGTCGGCGAGCGCGCGCTCCAGGACCCGGGCTCCGAGGCCGAGAGCCGTTTCCAGGAAGAGGGCGTTGGTCGTGCCGAAGTCGTTCGCGGGCCCGTAGCGCTCCAGCGGGAGCGCGAGATGGCGGCTCTCCACGCGCACCGAGGCGTGGACCCGGCGCAGCAGCGCGGTGTCGGCGCCGGGCGGGAGGAAGCGGGCGAGCGCCTCTGTGATCTCGGCCTGCGGATGGCGATGGGGCGGGAACACGCTGCGCACTGCCAGAACACGTGTCATTGAGTCACCATAGGAAACAACTGACACTTCGTTATGAATCATCTGATTCGGGCGCGGCGCCGCATAGCGTGTCGCCGTGCCCGTGCGAACCACGCAGATCCCCGAGAGTGCCGACAGCGCCGGGAGCGCCGATGGTGCCGGGAGTGCCGGAAGCGGCGCCCCCGCCCGTGCCGGACGTGCCCTCGCAGGCCTGGCGGCGGCGTGTCATCCGCTGCCCGCCGTGGCCGTGACGCTCTTCACCGCGGTCCTCGCGCTCGCGGCGGGGCACGGTCCGCCCGGGACGGCCCTCCTCGCGGGGGCGGTGGCCGCCGGCCAGGTGTCGGTGGGCTGGTGCAACGACCGCACCGACCTGCGGCGCGACCTGGCCACGGGTCGACGGGACAAGCCCCTGGTCGCCGGTACGGCCTCGCCCGCCGCCGTGGCGTGGGCGGCCGCTCTCGCGCTCCTGCTGTGCGTGCCGCTGTCGTTGGCGGTGGGGACCCTGGCCGGCGCCGTGCACCTGGTGGGTGTGGTGGCCGCCTGGGGGTACAACCTCCGGCTGAAGGGCACGGTCGTCTCCTGGGCCCCGTACGCCGTGGCGTTCGGCCTGCTGCCGGCCTTCGTCACCCTCGGGCTGCCCGGCGCGCCTTGGCCGCCGCCCTGGCTGACGGCGGCCGCGGCGCTGCTCGGTGCGGGCGCCCACTTCGCCAATGTCCTGCCCGACATCGAGGGCGACCTGGCCACCGGGGTGGCCGGGCTGCCGCAGCGCCTCGGTGCCCGGCGGTCGGCGGCGCTGGCCGGGCTGCTCGTCCTGGCCTCGGCAGCGGCCCTCGTCGCGGGCCCGCCGGGCCGGGTGACCGGGTACGGCTGGGTGCTGCTGGGCGCGACGGCCACGGCGCTGCTCCTCGCGTCCCGCAGGCCGGCGGGCAGACTCCCGTTCCGGACGGTGATGGCGGTGGCCGGAGCCGACGTGATCCTGCTGGTCGCCGAACTCGGGCCCTGAGGCCACGCCATCGGGGAGCTGTGCAGGCCGGATGCCCAGGCCCCTTCGCCGGCCGTCGGCCTCAGGGCGCCTGACGGGTGCGGGTCCAGGTCAGGAGCGCTGCGGCCGGCCAGGTGTTGATGACGCGTTCCGTCGGGACACCGCATTCCGCGGCTCGTTCGCAGCCGAGGATCTGCCAGTCCAGCTGGCCCGGGGCGTGGGCGTCCGTGTCGATCGCGAAGAAGGCCCCGGCCGCCACGGCCAGCCGCAGCAGCCGCCTCGGCGGATCCAGCCGTTCGGGCCGGCTGTTGATCTCCACGGCGGTACCGGCCTCCGCGCAGGCCGCGAACACCGCCTCGGCGTCGAACTGCGACTCCGGCCGGCCGCGGCCGGTGACCAGCCGCCCCGTGCAGTGGCCGAGGACGTCCATCAGCGGATTGCGCACGGCCGCCAGCATCCGCCGGGTCATCGCGGGCGCGTCCATCCGCAGTTTCGAGTGCACGGAGCCGACGACGAGATCGAGCCGTTCCAGCAGCTCCGGCTCCTGATCGAGCGCCCCGTCGTCCAGGATGTCGCACTCGATCCCGGTGAGGAGCCGGAACGGCGCCCAGTCGTCGTTGAGGGCCGCCACCACGTCCAGCTGCTCGCGCAGCCGGTCCGGGGAGAGGCCCCGGGCGACCGTCAGCCGCGGCGAGTGGTCGGTCAGCACGGCCCACTCGTGGCCCAGACCCGCCGCCGTCCGTCCCATCGCCTCGATCGGGCTGCCGCCGTCCGACCAGTCCGAGTGCAGGTGGCAGTCCCCGCGCAGCGCCGCCCGCAGCGCGGCGGCCGCGGGCGAGGCCGGGGGACCTTCGGGGAGTGCGGCCGCCTCGTCCTCCAGGGCCTGCAGGTAGGCCGGCACCCCGCCGGCGAGGGCCTCCCGCACGACCGCCGCCGTCTTGGGACCGAGGCCCTTCACGGCCTCCAGGGAGCCGGCGGCGGCCCGCTCGGCCACCTCCGCCCCGCCCATGCGCACGACGACGGCGGACGCGGTCCGGAAGGCCCGCACCCGGTAGGTGGGTGCCTGTGCGCGCTCCAGCAGGAACGCGATCCGGTCGAGCGCCGCAACCGGGTCCATCGGCCACCTCCTGCCGTTACGGGGTGGCCCCAGTGTCCGTCGCGGACGGCGGCTACGCCTCCCGCGCCTCCTCCAGGGGTACGGCGGCGTCCAGCGCGGCGGTGAGTCGGCTCAGGCGCGCCTGCAGGTCGACGACCTCGGCCAGCTCGAACCCGGTGGCCGCGGCGATCCGCCGGGGCACCTCCACCGCGCGGGCGCGCAGCGCCGCGCCCTCCTCGGTCAGCCCGGCACGCACGGAGCGCTCGTCCTGCGCGCTGCGCTCGCGGCGGACCAGGCCGGCCGCCTCCAGCCGCTTGAGCAGGGGGGACAGGGTGCCCGAGTCCAGCCGGAGGTGCTGCCCGATCTCCTTGACCGGCAGCTCGCCGTGCTCCCACAGCACCAGCATCACCAGATACTGCGGGTACGTGACCCCCAGGTCCTTGAGAACCACGCGGTAGAGGCTGCCGAAAGCGCGGCCGGCCGCGTTCAGCGCGAAGCAGATCTGGCCGTCGAGACGCAGGAAGTCCTGGTCGGAGGGGGTCCCGGTGGGCTGCTCGGTCATGGCGGCCAGTGTACCCGGCCAGGCCTTGGAGGGCATTGAGTTGTGCACAACTTAATTGCGTGCTCTACTGGTGGGGCGCGGTCGACCACCGGCCGCCGCCACGGTTCACTTCTGCGAGAGGAACTCTCATGGACGCGCTCTACACCGCTGTCGCCACCGCCAACGGCCGCGAGGGCCGCACCGTCAGCTCCGACGGCCAGCTCGACCTCGCCCTGGCCATGCCTCCGGCGCTGGGCGGCAACGGGCAGGGCACCAACCCCGAGCAGCTCTTCGCCGCCGGCTACGCCGCCTGCTTCGCCAGTGCGCTCGGTCTCGTCGGCCGCCAGGCCAAGGCGGACACCAGTGACGTCTCGGTCACCGCGGAGGTCTCCATCGGCAAGGACGGCGCCGGCTTCGGCCTCGGGGTCACCCTCCGCATCGAGCTCCCGGAATCCCTGGCCGGGGAGACGGGCGCCCTCCTGGTGAAGCAGGCCCACGAGGTCTGCCCGTACTCCCGCGCCACCCGCGGCAACATCCAGGTCGACATCGTCGTCGAGTAACGAGGACCGGGCGGAGATGCCGGACGCCCGGCGGGCGGCCACCATGGAGTCGGACCGAGACCGACTCCGACGGGGCCGCACGCCGGGAGCTGCCAGTGGCGCACAGCAACACGACGGACGTACTGGTCGTCGGCGCCGGCCCCATCGGACTGACCGCCGCCGCGGAACTCCGCCGACGCGGCGTGACCTGCCGGATCGTCGACCGGCTCCCCGCCCGCCTGCCCTTCGCGAAGGCCGTCGGCATCCAGCCGCGGACCCTGGAGATCTGGGACCGCATGGGCACGGTCCGCGCCGTCCTGGACGCGGCCGTCCCCATGCGCGGCCAGCTCACCTACGTCAACGGCGCAGAGCGGCCCCGCATCGACCTCGTCCTGCCGCCCGAAGTGCCCTACCGCTTCGCGGCGCTGCCCCAGTACGAGACCGAACGCATCCTCGACGAGCACCTGGGCCGCTGGGGCACCGCCGTCGAACGCGGCACCGAACTGGTGTCGTTCAGCCAGGACGCCGACGGCGTCACCAGCCGCCTGCGCACCCCCTCCGGCGCCGAGGAGGAACTGCGCACCCGGTACCTGGTGGGCTGCGACGGCGCCCACAGCACCGTCCGCAAGGGACTGGGCCTCGCCTTCGAGGGCGGGGCCTTCCCCGAGGAGTACATGCTCGCCGACGTCGAGGCCGACTGGGACCTGCCGTACGGCTACTCCCTGCGTGCCATGCACCTGGACGGCGCGGGCGCCGTCGACGACGTACTGGTGTGCATCCCGCTGCCGGGCCGCGGCCGCTACCGGATGTCCATGAAGGTGCCGCCCGAACTGTCCACCGCGGAGCAGGCCGCGGCCGCCGCGGACGGTGTGGCCCACGGCCTCCAGGGCGGCCGGACCCCGCAACTGGCCGACATCCAGACCGTCCTGGACCGGCTCTCACCGACACCCACGACCGCCTCCCACATCCGCTGGTCATCGGTGTTCCGCATCAGCCACCGGATCGTGGACCGGTACGGCCACGGCCGGGTCTTCATCGCGGGCGACGCCGCGCACATCCACCCGCCGACCGGCGCCCAGGGCATGAACACCGGCATCCAGGACGCCTGGAATCTGGCGTGGAAGCTCGCCCTGGCCGTCGAGGGCGCCGCCCACCCCGGCCTGCTCCCCAGCTACGACGCCGAGCGCAGGCCCGTCGGCGAGGAGGTCGTCGGCCGCACGGTCCGCCACGCCTCCGCTCAGGGCGTCCAGTCCGACTCCGAGGACGCGGACACCCTGATCCTGCGCGAGGCCCAGCTGCTCGTCGGCTACCGCGGCAGCCCCGTCGTCGACCCGCCCGGCCGGGGCCCCGGACCCCGCCCCGGCGACCGGGCCCCGGACTGCACGGGACTCACCTCGCCGATCGCCGCCGTCCCGCTGCGCCTCGGCGACCTCCTGCGCGAGCGCGAACACGTCCTGCTGCTGTACGGGACCGGCCTCGACGAACTCGCCCGGACGGCACGGGAGTCCTCCGGCGGCCGGGTCGGGACGTGCGTCGTCCTGCCCGCCGGTACCCCGCCCGACACCCCGGCGGGCCCGGCCGTCCTGCCGACCTATCACGACACCGCCGGCGAGTTCGCCCGGATCTACGCCGCCGACGCGCCGACCGCGTTCGTCGTCCGCCCGGACGGATACCTCGGCGCCCGGCTCTCCCCGCCGACCCCGCAGCAACTGGCGGCCCACCTCGCGACCGTCTTCGCCCCGCTCACCGGGACCTGACCGGGTAGGCGCCGCCCCCCCGGACGGCGCCGTGCCCCGGCGCCGCGGCCGGTACCCGTCCCGTCAGGCTTCCGAGCGGGCCCGCGCGGCCTCCCGGCGCTGCCGCTTGCCCAGCGGAGCCAGCGACAGGTCCTGGGCCTGCGAGCGCAACTGCCTGAAGCCGTAACCGCGTTCCGTCAGCCAGCTCTCCGCGGCGAGTTCCGCGCGGGCCGTCGCGTCGAGGATGTCCTCCTCCGCCTCGCCCGAATCCAGGAAACGGAAGGTGAAGAAGGGACGGGCCGCCAGGTCGTACGTGAGGTGTCCCTCGGCGGTGAACTCCGCGCGCAGCATGTCGTGCTCGGGCGCCGCCGCGAGCAGCTCGGCCCTCTGGCCGTCGGTCAGGCCGTCGAACGCGCCGCGGACGGTGATGCGGAAGGTACGGGTGCTCATCCGGGCAGCCTAGGCCGGGTGCTCCGTCCCGCGCATCCGGATATCCACCGGTCCGCCCGGCCCGTGTTTTTGGATTGCCGGACGATCCTCAATACGATCCGGCGATGATCACAAGAAAACGGCTTGCGGCCCGGGCCTGCGGCCTGTTCGCCGCACTGGCCGTCGGCCTCTTCCCGGCGAGCGCCACGGCCGCCGACGAACCGACGGCGAAGGAACCCCCCAAGGTCGACCTGGTCCTGGACGTCAGCGGCTCCATGCGGGCCAACGACATCGACGGCCAGTCCCGGATGGCCGCCGCGAAGCAGGCTTTCAACGAGGTCATCGACGCCGTGCCCGCCGAAGTCCGGCTCGGCATACGGACCCTGGGCGCCGACTACGCGGGTGACGACCGCACCCTCGGCTGCAAGGACACCAAGCAGCTCTACAAGGTCGGACCCCTCGACCGGACCGAGGCCAAGACCGCCGTCGCGACGCTCGCCCCGACCGGCTGGACGCCGATCGGACCGGCCCTGCTCGGCGCCGCCCAGGACCTCGAGGGCGGCAACGCCACCAAGCGGATCGTCCTCATCACGGACGGCGAGGACACCTGCGCCCCGCTCGACCCGTGCGAAGTGGCCCGCGACATCGCCGCCAAGGGCATCCACCTGGTCATCGACACCCTCGGCCTGGTCCCGGACGCGAAGACCCGCGCCCAGCTGACCTGCATCGCCGAGGCCACCGGCGGTACGTACACCTCCGTCCAGCACAAGGCCGAACTCTCCGGCAGGGTCCGCCAACTCGTCGACCGGGCCGCCGACCCGGTCGTCAACCCCGTGGCGACCGAGGGCGCGAAGCAGTGCGCGGGCGCCCCGCAGCTGAAGGCCGGCCTCTACAGCGACCGCGAGACCTTCGGCGAGCACCGCTGGTACCGGGTGGACGTCCTCCCGGGCCAGGAGCTGCGCGCCTCGGTGAGCATCGGCGCCGACCGGGCCGTCAACAACGACTACGGCGTCCTGCTGCGTGCCACGACCGTCCACGGGCGGGAGATCGTACGCGGCTCGGAGGCCGGCGACGGGCGTACCGACGTCCTCTCCACCGGCCTGCGCTACCCCAAGGCCGAGGCCGACGACTCCGACTCGGACTCGGACGCGAAGCCCGCTGCGGAGACCGTCTGCCTCCAGGTCAGCAACTCCTTCTCCGCGCCCGCGTCCGTCAAGACCACCCCCGGCATGCCCGTCGAGCTGACCATCGACCTGGTGGACGGTCCCGACGACACCTCCGACGCCGCGGCCTTCGGCCTCGGGCGCGGCTGGTGGACGCTGGCCGTGCTGGTGCTGGCCGGACTGCTGGCAGGCCTGGTGTGGGGATGGATCTCGCGCTGGCGCATCTCCGTCTGGAGGACCAACTGATGCGTACCGTACGCACACTGACCGCGGGCCTGCTCGCGGCGGCCGCCGCCCTCGCGGTGGCCGGTACGGCCGCCGGCACCGCCTCCGCGGACACCCCGTCGCCGAGCGCCACCGCCGGCAAGGGCGGTGCCGGGGCGGAGGCCGCCCCGACCGAGGCGGGCACGAGCTTCCGCACCGCCGCCCCGTTCCGGCCCGGCCAGAAGGCCACGGCGGGCGCCTCCAGCGGCGACTACCTGTACTGGGTGCTTCCGGTCGACGCCCAGCAGCGGGTCACGGTCAAGGCCAACGTCACCCTGCCCGAGTCGGCCGCCCGGCACGGCACCTCGACGTGGCAGCTCGACGTGTACGACGGCCTGCGCCGCCGACAGGCCTGCACCTACGGCGCCCAGAGCCGGGCGGCGGCCAGGGAGGCCGCCTCCGTCGAACTGTCCTGCACCCTGCGCACGGTCCGCGCCGGTGCGGAGCCGTGGGCCAATGACCCGCTGCCGGGCAGCTACTACGTCCGGCTGACGGTCGTGGACCTGCCGGAGGAGGACCTGGGTCTGCCGGTACGCGCCACGGTCGAGGCCGACGTACAGGAGGAGGGAGGCGCTTTCGCGGTGGACGGGTCCCTGGCCAAGCCGCTGGTCGCCGGGACGGTGACCGGCTCCCTGCGCGAGCCGGAGGACGGCTGGTCCGGCGGCTGGTGGTCGGACCGCTGGCTCTGGACCGCGGCCGGCGGGGTGCTCGGCGCCCTCGCGGGCATCTTCGGGTACTCCCTGACGCGCGGCACGGGCCGCCCCTCCCGGGTGCCGCCCGGCGCCTGACCCCGCTCCCCGGTCGGCCGCCCGCCGGCCGCCCGTAGGCCGCCCGGCGGGTGGCCGCGGCGAGGTGGTCACGGCGGGATGGTCGCGGAGGCGGTCACGGTCCCGGCCGTGACCGCCCTGCCCGCGCCGCGTGCGGCGGCGGGCACTGGGCCATGCGGGGACGGGCCGCTCAAGGCCTCCCGGGCCCCGTCCGAAGGAGAGGGAGGCCGCGACCGAGCACCGGCACGGACGCGGCCTCCTCCTGACGACCGCCTCTTCCCGGGGAGTACCTCCATGCGACTGCTCGCACGTCTGACCGCCGCGGCCCTGATCGTGACGGCCCCCGCCCTGGCCGGCGCCGCGGCTGCGGACGTACCCGAACCCGTACGGGCACCGCTCCTCATGCCCGCCGCGGCCGTTCCCGGCAAGTACATCGTCAGCCTCGACGAAGGCGTGGACGCCACCGGCCTCGCGGAAGGGCTGGGGCTGGAGCCCACCTTCGTGTACGGGGCCGCGATGAACGGCTTCGCGGTGTCCCTCACCCCGCAGCAGCTCGAAGACGTCCGTACGGCCCGGGGCGTCCGCTCGGTGGAGGCGGACGCGGAGGTCTCCGCCCCGCCGACACCGGCCGGCCCCGCCGCCCTCTCCGCCGCCGGGCTGCCCGCCCCGGCCTGGGGCCTGGACCGGATCGACCAGCGGACCCTGCCGCTCGACGGCGACTTCACCACCGCGGGCGACGGCGCCGGGGTGACCGCCTACATCCTCGACACCGGGATCGACTTCGCCCACCCCGAGTTCGAGGGCCGGGCCGAGCCCGGCTTCGACGCCGTCGGGGACGGCGGTGACGGCCAGGACTGCGAGGGCCACGGCACGCACGTCGCGGGCACCGTCGGCGGCCGGACGTACGGGGTCGCACGCGCCGTACGCCTGGTCAGCGTCCGCGTACTGGGCTGCGACGGCCGGGGCGAGTACTCGGCGGTCGTCGCCGGACTGGACTGGGTGGCGCAGAACGCCAGGCAGCCCGCCGTCCTGAACGTCTCCCTGGGCGGGAGCCGCTCCGACACCGTGAACAGGGCCGCGACAGCCGTCGCCGAGGCCGGCACCCTGCCCGTCGTCGCGGCGGGCAACTCCTCGGCCGACGCCTGCACGGTCTCCCCGGCCTCGGCGGACCGGGTGCTGACGGTGGCCGCGAGCAACCGGCGCGACGAGCAGTCCGGGTTCTCCAACCGCGGCGAGTGCGTCGAGATCTCCGCCCCCGGCGAGCAGATCGACTCGGCGTTGCTCGGCGGTGACACCGTCACCCTGAACGGTACGTCCATGGCCGCTCCGCACGTCACCGGAACGGCAGCCCTCTACAAGGCCGCCCACCCGGCGGCCACCCCCGAGGAGGTGGCCGACCGGCTCGTGGAGACGTCCACCGGGGACCTCCTGACCGGCACCGGTACCGGCACCCCCAACCGGCTGCTGTTCACGAACGGCCTCTGAACCTGTTCTCCACCCAGGTCGTCCGGGTCCGGGCCGGCGGGCACGGCACGGCTCAGCCGAGGCGCGTGAGCCTGGTACCGAACGAGGGCTCGGCCAGGGCTCCCTTGACGGCGACCGGGACGCTCTTGGCGCCCTCGCCCTCACCCACCGTCAGCACACCGACCTCCGCGCCGTCCTTCGCGGTGTGCGGCAGCGGCGACGCACCGGCCTTCAGCGACAGCTTGAACTGCTGGCCCGGCACGCTGATCACGTTCAGGTCCTTGACGGCCACGAGCGGGGTGCGCCCGCCGAGCCCGTCGTCCACGTACCCGACGACGTCGCCCTTGCGGACGAGCGGGGTGGACGCGAGGGCCGCCCGCACCGATTCGATGATCTTCTTGCTGTTCGCCTTCACCAGGGCCAGGCTGTTGAGGGCGTCCTTGTCGGGGGCGGGCGCGCGCTGCTCCATCAACGAGCCGACGACCAGCTTGGTCTCGTCACCGACCGTCTTGTAGGACGCCCACACGAAGGTTCCGCCGGCGGGTGTGCTGGAGCCGGTCTTGATGCCGCGGAGGCTCAGGCTCGAGTCCGTGAGCAAGTGGTTGTTGTTGACGAGCTTCTCACCGAGGCCCGCGACGGGTGCCTCGGGCAGGGCGACGATCGCGCGGAACGCCTCGTCCTTCATCACCGCCTCAGCGAGCTTCAGCTGGTCGGTGGCGGTGCTGACGGTGCCCGCGTCCAGACCGCTCGGGTCGGTGTACGTCGTGTCCTTCATCCCGAGGTCCCGGGCGGCGGCGTTCATCTTCTCGACGAACGCGGCCTCGGAGTCGGTGCCCGTGTCCCAGCGCGCCAGCAGGCGGGCGACGTTGTTGCCCGAGGGGATCATGAGCATCTTCAGCATGTCCTGCTGGCTGAACTTCGAGCCGGCGGTGAGGCCCGTGATCCGGGACTCGTGCTCGGAGTTGCCGTCGGCCACGGCCTTCGCGTCGACCGTGATGTCCGGACCGGCCTCGGCCCTGCGCAGCGGGTGGTTCTTGAGGATCACGTAGGCCGTCATGATCTTGGCGACGCTGGCCGTCGGGACGGGCTTCTGCTCCCCGAAGGTGGCGATGTCGCCGAAGCCGACGACGCGAACGGCGCCCTGGCCCTTGGCGGGCCACGGTATCGAGACCTGTCCGTCGACGGTGTGGTCGGTCTCGGCGGCGACGAGCCGGGGGTCGGGCAGGGGCCGCAGCATCTGGCCGCCGATGCAGGCACCGACGAGCAGCAGCAGGATCGGCGTCCACACCTTGACGCGCCGCAGCACGGTCCGGCGCGGGGTCTCCGCCGGGGCAGGGGTGTTGGTGAGTTCGGCCAGCAGGTCCAGCGGGGGCAGGGGCTGCGGAACGGGAGCCTGCGGCCGCGCCGGGGGCTGGGGGCGCGCGGTGACGGGCGGCGCGGCGTCGGGGTCCTTGAGTGCGACGAACCGGCTCGTCCGCTCGGGAGCCGGATCCGGTTCCGTAGCCCGGTCCGAGTCCTCCTCCCGGCCCGCGGCCCAGGAGGGCACCTTCCGAGCGCCGTCCTCGGACCGGGGCCCGGGCTTCGGCTCGGCGGTCGTCTTGGGCCCGGGCGTCGCGGTGCCGGGCACGCGCAGGACCTGCGTCCGCGAGTTCTCTGCCTCGGGCTCGGCCTCGGCCTCGGCCTTCGGCTCGGCCTTCGGCTCGGCGGTCCCCTTCGGCTCAGTCACCTTGGGCTCGGGTACGCGCAGGACCTGGGTCCGCGAATCCTTCGCCTCGCCCTCGGGCTCCTGCTTGGTGGGCCCCTTGGTCTCGGCCTCGGGCTCCGGCTCTGCGGTCTTCTTGGGCTCCGGCTCGGCGGTCTTCTCGGGCTCCGGTGCTGCGGTAGCGGGGACACGCAGGAGCTGGGTGCGCGAGTTCTCGGCCTCGGCCTCCGCTTCGGCCTCGGCTTCGGGCTTCGGCTTGGCGGTCGCCTTGCGGTCGGGCACGCGCAGGACCTGGGTGCGCGAGTCCTCGGCGTCGGCCGTGGGCTCGGGGTCGCTGTCCGGCTCGTCGGTGTCGGGTGCGGCGGGAGCCTCCGACGGGGTCTGCGCTGCCCGTTCCTCGGATGTGGGCCCGGTGCTGTCCGGCTGTGGTTCCTCGGCGTCCGCCCCCGCAGCGTCACCCTCCGCTCGGCTTTCCGCAGGCGCCTCGGTGTCGGCCGGAGAGTCCTGCGCAGCTTCGGCCGCGGGCTGCGCACCGGCGTCCTCCGGCTCCTCCGCCCCGGTCGGTCCGGGCTCCGAAGGGCCCGAAGAGCGCCGGGAGTCTTCGGTCTCCGTCTCCGTCTCCGTTTCCGTCTCCGTCTCCGCGTCCGTGCCGGTCTCCGTGGCCGTGCCCGTGTCCGTGTCCGCGGACTCCGGCCCTGCGGGCGACGCCGCCTTCTCGGGTTCCTCCCCCGTGACGGTGGTTCCCTCGCGCTTCGGGTCGTCCGAGGAACCGCCCGTCACCGTTACCGCCTTCATCCCAGCCCCGCCTTGCCGCTCACACTGTGCAGATACCGTGCGGCGAGGCCCTGAGAGGGCCCCGCCACACTGCTAGATGCGGGCCGCGCACCACGCGTTCCCACGGACCGATCTTGTGACCGTTCGGTCATATTCGGTGAGTACGGCTACTCATGACCGCCCCGTCCGCCCCGCCGACGATGGACCGCAACACCACCGCCCGCACCATCGAACGGGGCCGTCCATGCTCAGCCGAATCGCCGCCGCCCTGGTCCCCGCCTTCGGGCGGCTGACCGTCACCGCCGACCCCGGTGCCCGGCCCGCCACCGGTTCCATCCTCGTGGCCAACCACACCTCCCTCGCCGACCCCGCCGTCGTGGTCGCGGCGCTGCGCCGGCACGGGATCGAGCCGGTCATCCTGGCCACCGCCGGACTGTGGCGGGTACCGCTGCTCGGGCCGGCTCTGCGGCGCGAGGGGCACATCGCCGTGCACCGCGGGACCGCCCGCGCCGCGGACTCCCTCGACGCCGCCGCCGTCGCCCTCGCCTCGGGCCGCAGCGTGCTGCTCTACGGCGAGGGTGGGCTGCCGACGCGCCGCGACGCGGGGGAGTCCGCTCCGGGGCCCTTCCGCAGCGGCCTGGCCCGTCTCGCCGCCGCGACCGGAGCCCCCGTCGTGCCGGTGGGCCAGGCCGGCTCCCGCCGTCTGTGCTCGGGCAGTGGCGCCAAGCAGCTCGCCGGGGTCTTCACGGCGCCGCTGCGCCGACCCTGCCTCCACGTGCACATCGGTTCGCCGCTGCACCTCCCCGACCGGGTGCCGGAGGCGACCGACCGCGCCCGTGAGGCCGTCACCGCGGCCTGGCGCACCGCCGCGTCCGCCGTGGGGGAGGGCGCCTGCGCGGCGGCGGCATGACGGCTCGGCCGGTGACCGTGAACTTCCCTCACAGGAGCGGCTTCTCGAAGCTGAAGGCGGTCACGGCCATCCGCTCACGGAAGTAGAAGCGGTGCGCGTCGGTCCGCTGGGTGCCGGAGTCCAGGGTCAGGGCGGTGCACCGGGCGGCCCGGGCGTGCTCTTCCAGGTGCGCGAGCAGCGCGTGGCCCACACCGGTGGAACGGGACGCGGCCGAGGTGACCAGATCGTCGACGTAGAGCTTGCGCACCATGGACGTGGTGGCGACGAGGCGCCAGCCCGCCGCGCCCACGCACACCCCGTCCGTGTCGTAGGCCGCCGTGAAGCGCAGTCCCTGGCCCTGCCCCTCCGCGAGGACCGAGAGGAAGAGCTCCTCGGTGAGGTGGGGACGCAGTTCGAGCAGCACGGGAAGCAGGTCGGCGGTGAGCCGGGCGTCACCGGTCTCCAGGTCGATGATCTTCATGCGGGCAGCGTAACCGGCCGCACCGGGGCGGCGATCTCGCGCGGTTCCGGCCGACGTGTCGAAATGGGAGGGACGGCTCCGACGTCCCCTGCGAGAGGCTCCCGATCCAGGAGCCCGCGACCAGAAGGAGTGGCACTCCATGAAGTACATGCTGATGGTTCTCGGCAGTCAGGCGGACTACGACGCCATGGGCGGCCGGGCGAGCAGCGGCAACCCCGCGTGGTCGGAGGCGGAGCTGAAGGCGATGTTCGACTACATGAGTGCCCTGAACGACGACCTCGCCGAGTCGGGCGAATGGGTCGACGGACAGGGACTCACCGAACCCCGTCAGGCCCGGCTGGTGACCGCGGGCGCCGACGGAGCACCGGTGGTCTCCGACGGGCCGTACGGCGAGGCCAAGGAGGTGCTGGCCGGCTACTGGATCGTCGACGTCCCCGACTTCGCCAGGGCCGCAGAGATCGCCGCCCGGGCCCACGCCTGCCCGGTCCCGGAGGGGGCACCCAACTACCCGGTCGTCGTCCGGCCCGTCGATTCCGTCTCGGGCACCGAAATGTGATGACGCCTTCCACCCCGCCCGGCCCCTCCGCCGCCGGACCCGCCAGCGAGGACCTGCTGCGCCGGCTGGTGCCGCAGGTCCTCGGCGCGCTCGTCCGGCGCTACGGACACTTCGACGCCGCGGAGGACGCGGTCCAGGAGGCCCTGCTCGCCGCGGCCCGGCAGTGGCCGGAAGAGGGCCGCCCCCGCAATCCGCGCGGCTGGCTGATCCGCGTGGCCTCCCGAAGGCTCACCGACCAGCTGCGCAGCGAGGACGCGCGCAGGCGACGCGAGGAGACGGCCGCGGCGCTGACCCCGCGGGACGAGTTCGTGGCGCCGCCGCCGGGGGAGGGCCGTGCCCCCGCCGAGGACGACACCCTCGCCCTGCTCTTCCTCTGCTGCAGCGCCGATCTGCCCGCCGCCGGCCGGATCGCCCTCACCCTGCGGGCCGTGGGCGGCCTCACCACGGCGGAGATCGCCCGGGCCCTCCTCGTCCCCGAGGCCACCATGGCGCAGCGCATCAGTCGAGCGAAACGGCGTATCAAGACCTCCCCGTCGCCCTTCCGTACCTCGGAGCGGGAACAGGGACGGGAACAGGAACGCGAACAGCAGGGGAAGCAGGAACGACAACGTGCGGCGCGGCTGGCCGACGTGCTCCACGTGCTCTACCTCATCTTCAACGAGGGGTACACGGCCAGCTCCGGCCGGGACCTGCAACGTGCCGACCTCGCCGCCGAGGCGATCCGCCTCACCCGCGCCGTCCACGCCCTGCTCCCGGACGATGGCGAGGTGGCCGGGCTGCTCGCCCTGATGCTGCTCACCGACGCCCGGCGCGCCGCCCGTACCGGGCCGGACGGCAGCCTGATCCCCCTGGCGGAGCAGGACCGTACCCTCTGGGACCGCGCCGCCGTCACCGAAGGGGTCGACCTGGTCAGCGACGCCCTCACCCGCACCCCGCTCGGCCCGTACCAGCTGCGCGCCGCGATCGCCGCCGTCCACGACGAGGCGGCGAGCGACGAGGACACCGACTGGGCGGAGATCCTCGCCCTCTACGAGGTGCTCATCCGGCTGGTGCCCGGCCCTGTGGAACGCCTGGGCCACGCGGTGGCCGTGGCCATGGTGCACGGACCGCGCCGGGCCCTGGACCTGCTCGCCGCGCTGGACGACGACGACCACCTCGCCGGTCACCACCGCCTCGAAGCCGTACGGGCCCACCTGCTGGAGAAGGCGGGCGACCGGGCGGCGGCCCGCGCCGCCTACGCGAAGGCCGCCGGCCTCACCCTCAGCGCCCCCGAACGCCGCTACCTCCGGTCCCGGGCCGCCCGGATCCCGGAATGATTCCGTCACGGCGGGCACCGGCGTCCGTATGCCGGACACCGTCCACGGTTGTCGGACCCCGGCCCTACTCTTGATCACGTGAGCCCGACCCCTGACGACTGCGCCCCCGGACGCTCCCTCGCCGAGATCAACGCCGACATCCGCTGTCTCTTCGCGCGCGCCGAAGGCCGCCTCTCCGACACGGAGCGCATCCGCCACGCCGCACTGCTCCAGGAATGGGCCACGGCCGTGCGGGCCTCGGTGGTCCCGGCCGCATAGGCGGCATCCGTGCAGGCCCCCCGGGGCGTGGCCCGCGGGTCCTGCGATCATCGCGTCGTGACGAGAACACCTGATCCGCGCCCCGACGAAGCCATCCTCGAGGGCCTGAGGTCCGCCTTCCCCGCAGAAAAGCGCGAGCCGGCCCTCGGATACCCGGCCGTCGAGGCGTGGGAGGCGGCGAACGGGGTGACGCTGCCGGAGCCGTACCGGTCGTTCGTCGCCGAGATCAGCAACGGGTCCGGCCCGGGCCCGCTCGACGGCGGGCTGCAACCCCTGGGGGAACTGCCCGCGTGCTGGTCCGGTGCGGAGCCGCGGCGACCGGACGCGGAGTTCCCGCTGGAGGCGGAGTGGATCTGGGAGGACGCCGAGTCCGTCGACGACGATGAGGACGCCCGGATCGACGCGGTGTTCTCCGACGGGTCGGTCGTGCTCTCGGCCCAGGACACCCAGTCGTTCTGGCTGCTGGTGACCACGGGTCCGCAGCGCGGCCGGGTGTGGCTGGTCGCGGACGTGGGCGCCAGCCCCGTCCCCGACGGCGAGCCCGTGGGATTCGCGGAGTGGGTACGGGACAGGCGGGCCGGCTGACGGTCCGTCGGCGCGGCGGGCACGGGCCGCTCAGGCGGCGCCGGGCGCCGGCCGGGCGAGGAGGCGCCGGAGCCAGCGGGTGCGGGCCTCGCGGGCGTCCCGGCTGATGGCCGCGTCCGGTGCGAAGGTGTCGAAGCCGTGGAACGCACCCGGCCACACGTGCAGTTCGGCCTGGCCGCCCGCCTGCCAGATCGCGTTGGCGTAGGCCACGTCCTCGTCCCTGAACGTCTCCGCCGACCCGACGTCGATATAGGCCGGGGGCAGCCCGGACAGATCCGTGGCCCGCGCGGGTGCCGCGTACGGCGGCACGTCCGCGGTCCCGTACAGGTCGCCCAGCAGCGCCCGCCACGCCGTCGCGTTGGAGGTCCGGTCCCAGACGTCGACGCCGGCCATCTGGTGGCTGGAGGCGGTCGCGCCGCGGTCGTCGAGCATGGGGCACAGGAGCAGTTGGCCGATGGGCGTGGGCCCGCCCCGGTCGCGGGTGAGCAGGGCGAGCGCGGCGGCGAGGCCGCCACCGGCGCTCTTCCCGCCGATGACGAGACGTTCCGGGTCGACGCCCAGGTCGGTCGCGTGCGCGGCCGCCCAGGTGAAGCCGGCGTAGCAGTCCTCCACCGGTCCGGGATGCCGTACCCGGGGCGCCAGCCGGTACTCGACGGAGATCACGGCCATCCCCAGGGGGAGGGCCCATTCGCGGAGCAACTGCGGGAGCACGGACGGGGCGTTGCCCACGATCATGCCGCCTCCGTGCAGGTAGTACAGCAGGGGAAGCGGCCCGCCGAGGCCGGCGGGGCGCGCGCTCAGCAGGGTGACGTCGGGCTCGCCGGGCGGCCCCGGCACGCACCACTCGTCGACCTCGAACCGGCCGCCGTCCCGGAGCTCCTCCACGGTCGGCCGCGGCCGCACGGCGGCGTCCCGCTCCTGCCGGGCGGCGAGGTTCTCAGCAGTGAACGGCCCCGCGGCCACCCCGTCCCCCGACGCGGCCAGTGCCGTCGCGAGTTCGCCGTCCACCGAGGGCGGCGCACAACGGCCCCCTGCTCCGGAACCGGCCCGGTTTCCCGCGAGATCCATACCCACAGTCAACCACCCGCCGCCCGCCCGCCGGCTGCGGCCGCCGCGCGGGCCCGCAGCCGGCGTTTGTCCGGCTTCCCCCGGGGGGTGAGGGGGATCTCCCGTACCCAGAACACGGTCGTGGGCCGGTGGGCCGGGGCCAGGGACCGTTCGACCAGGTCGCAGGCCTCGTCGGCCGCCGCGGCGCCCGGTGCGCAGCCCGCCGTCGGGACCAGGAAGGCGCACACCTCCTCCCCGGTGGCGTCGCTGTGCCTGCCCACCACCGCGGCCTGTGCCACCGCGGGATGCCGGGCCAGCGCCGCCTCGACCGGCATGCAGTACACGTTGTCCCCGTCGACCATCACCACGTCCACGGCCCGGTCGTCGAGGTACAGGTAGCCGTCCGCGTCGAAGTGCCCGAGGTCCCCGGTGCGCAGCCAGCCGTCACGCAGCACCAGGGCCGTCGTCCCGGGACGGCCCCAGTAGCCGGACATCATGGCCGCCGACCGGGTCCACACCTCGCCCGTGCGTCCGGCCGGTACCACCCCGCCCCGCTCGTCGCGGACCTCGGCCTCCACTCCCTCGACGGGCCGTCCGACCGACCCCAGCAGCTCCGGCCGCCCACCCACCGCGGCATCGTGATCGGCCGGGGTCAGCCGGCAGATCACCCCGGCCTCGTTCGTGCCGTAACCCTGCCGCCACCGTCCGCCCCAGCGCGTCACCGCCTCCCGCAGCCGTTCCGGATGGACCGGTGAGTCCCCGTACGAGACCACCTCCAGCCCCGGCACCCCGTGGGCGGTCACCGGATCGTCCAGCAGCCGGTACACCATCGACGTCGTCAGGTACGTGGACACCGGCCCCAGCCGCCGGCAGGCCGCCGCGAACTCCCGCGTCCCGAAGGGCTCGAGGATCTCGACCCTGCCGCCGGCCCGGAACTGCTCCAGGCAGCGGCCCCCGGACCGCTGCGCGAGCGAGGTCACCGACAGGTAGTCGGTCTTCGCCCAGCCCGCAGGCCGTACGGAGTTCCGCGCGGCCATCGCACCGAAGGTCGAGGCCACCCCCTTGGGCCGTCCCGTCGTCCCGCCGGTGTACGTCACCCGCGCCACGTCCTCGTCCCGCGCCCCCACCGGCACCGGCGCGGCCGGGCGCCGGCCGGCCCGCCGGACCGCCTCGTCCAGGCCCAGCCGGGGCGCGCCCGTAGCGGGCACCGGCACGTCGTGCAGCACCAGGTCCGGCCGGCAGTCCCGCAGGACGAAGTCCAGCCCGTACAGTGCCGGTCCGGTGACGACCTGCGTCAGCCGCGCACCCAGCAGGTGCGCGGCGATCCGTACCAGCAGCACCTCCGGCCGGTTCGCGCCCGCCACGCAGGCCAGCCCCGAACCGCGCCCGATCCCCGACTCGGCCAGCACCGCGGCGAGCCGCCGGGCCACATCGAGCACGTCCCGGAAGGACAGCACGACCGGGCCGGATCCGAGCGCGGGGCGCCCGCCGTTCCTCTCGAACGCCTCGACCAGCTCCGTGACATACCGCGCGGCCACCATGTGCGATCCGCCTCTCCCCGTACCGAGGGTGATCGTACGGTCCACCCCTGTCGCGCGGGCCCCCACCACACCGGCGGCCCACTCCACGGAAGTCCGGCCCAGCGGCATCATGGGCGGCATGACGACCGAATCCCGTGCTCGTTCATTCAGCTCCGCGGCGGCGCGCTACGCCGCGAACCGCCCCTCGTATCCGCCCGAACTCTTCGACACGCTGGCGGAACTGGCCGGCTTTCCCCTGGCCGGCGCCCGAATCGCCGACGTCGGAGCGGGTACGGGAATCGCCACGTCCCTGCTGGAGGCGCGCGGCGCCCGCGTGGTCGGGGTGGAACCGGGCGAGGGCATGGCCGCCGAGTTCCGGCGCCGCAACCCCCGCACCCCGCTGGTCCGCGCGGACGGCAACAGGCTGCCGCTGTCCTCCGGATGCCTGGACCTGCTGACCTACGCGCAGTCCTGGCACTGGACGGATCCGGACCGCGCCGTCCCCGAGGCGCTGCGGGTACTGAGGCCCGGCGGCGCACTCGCCATCTGGCACAACGACCCCGACGTCACGGTCGGCTGGATCGCGGAGCAGCAGGCGCGCATCGAGGCCCGGTTCGGGCCCGGCTGGTACATCAACGAAGGGGCCCGTCCACAGGACGGGCTGCGGTTCACCGGCCGTCACCTGTCGTGGTCGCGCCGGGTCCCGCTCGACACGCACCTGGCCAAACTGTCCACGCATTCCCTCTTCCTGGTCGGCGAGCCCGGGACGGACGGCTTCCTGACGGACGAACGGGCCCTGCTGATGCGGCGCTTCCCCGACGGCTGGGTGGAGGAGCACTACGTGGTCGAGCTGAACGTGGCGGTCCGGGAAGGGTGACCAGGGGCGAGGGGATGCCGCCGATCGGGTGAAGCGCCGGAACCCGCCGTCGCCCCGTCCGTTGATCAAGGCGCTACTCCCATGCACTCGTGCGACACAAGGACCCCTGATGCTCAAGAAGATTATGGCCACCGCCGCCGCCACCGCTTCCCTCGTCGGCGCGGGCGCCGCCGTGGCCGCCCCGGCCATGGCCATCGGGAACGACAACGGTGTCAACACCGTCAACGGCAACGGTGCCCAGCAGATCTACGGCAACCAGAAGACCCACGGCGACCAGAGCCCGCAGCTCGGCCTGGTCCAGGGCACGCTGAACAAGCCCTGCATCATCAACGTCCTGTCCAACCCGCAGAACCAGCAGTGCACCGAGAACTCCACCCAGGCCAAGGGCGACGAGCCGCTCTCGCACATCCTGGACAACATCCCGGTCCTCTCGGGCAACGTCTCGGCCGGCAGCTGACGAGTTCCCTCGTACGAGCCGGGGCCTCCGACGCCTGCGCGAGTGCCCACGGGGCCCCGGCTTGTTCCACCCGGATCCGCCGATCCGACCTTCGAACGGCGCGCGGCGGCCGCACGGCCGCCGACGTGGGCACCGACCTCCCCACCACAGAGCCTCCGCCCGGCCGGGCCGGAGGCTCTGTCGCGATGGGCCCGCCGAAGCCGTCAGAAGGGCCTGGTCGGCAGGTACTTCCCGTCCAGCGTGATGACGGCGCATCTCGTGGAAACGGTAGACGGTCGGATCCGTCGGGACGCCGCCCGGGACCGATCCGCGGGTCGGGATGGTCCGCAGCAGGCGTACCGCGTCCTCGTCCAGGTCCAGCAGCCCGCCGACCACCGTCGCGGAGGACTGCGGAAGGGCGTGCCGGCCCAGCAGGGCACCATGACCACCCCCACCTCCGGCCGGTCACCCTCGACCCCGCCCTGCCCTCCCGCCGCACCGTCACCCTGCTGCGGCGGGAGAACGCGTACGAGAGTGCCGCGTCCCGCGCCTTGACCGCACTGCCCCCCTGGTCCGCACCCGCGGCCACCCCGGTCCCGAGTGACCGCGGTGATCGCGGTGCGGCGCCGCGACGCGACGTGTGAACCGGCCGGGAGACGCGCCATCCGGTAGCTTCGGTTCCATGACCACTGAGCCACAGAGCTTCGAGATCCTGGTGGTGCCCGAGCACATCGAGAACCTCCGTGGGGCCTCCCCGGCGGACCGCGCCCTGAGGTCGGCCGTGGTCGAGGCGACCGGCGAGCAGGGGGCCTCCGGCTATCCCCGCTACCGGGGGCAGGGCGTGGAGGCCGACATCGACCCCGCCACGCGCACCATCGAGGCCCTGCTGATCGACGGCGCGGAGCTGGACTACGGGCTGATCGCCATGGTCGCCCCCGAGGACCGGGGCCGGGGCGGCCGGCGTACGTAGCGGGCTGCGGCAGGGGAGCAATCCGGGTGCCGCGTCCCCGCCCGAACGGCAGGCGTCCGGCCCGGACCCCGCGGTGCGGGGCCCTCGCCGGAGAGCCGTGGACGACCCCGGTGGAGGACGACGACGGCGGCCCCGAGGCCCTCGTCGCCCTGCGCCAAGGCGGGCTTCAGCCCGTCACTGCGCTGCCGGATCACCGACCGCAAGATGCACTACGACCTCATCGCGGCCGGCCGCGCGGTCGCGCTCAGCCGGCCCACGACCCCGACGGCCGAGGGCACCGTGATGCTCCCGCTCGTCGGCAGCCCCGTCACCGGACGCATCCGCCTCGCCTGGAACCGCTCGGTACTCTCGGCTGGCCAGGCGCAGCAGCTCTGCGGGGCGGCGGCCCGCGCCTACCTGGCCGACGTCGACAACAACCGCTTCCACCGGGCCGGGTGCGGTGGGGCGGCGGGTGGCGTCAGCTCCTCCGGTGGGCGGTCAGCAGCAGGTACTCCCACTCCATGACGCCGTCCGTGGTGTGTTCCGCGGCCAGCGCGTCGAGCGCCGCGTCCAGCGCCGCGACCTTCTCCGGATCGTCGCCCACCGCGCGGTACACGGCGATGGTCGGCCCGTAGCACGCCTTGAAGAACTCCCTGAAGTCCGGCGGGTTCTTGAAGAGGGTCACCGGGACCGTCCGGCGGCGGGCGACGACATCGGTGACTGCGTCGCCGAGCAGCTCGTGGACGTACTCCTCGTTCCCCCACAGCGGCGGCGGCTGCGCACCGGGCGGGGGCGGCGGGGCGTACGGCTTCATCGCCGCGAACAGCCGTCCGACGAAGCCCTCCGGGGTCCAGCTGATCAGGCCGACCGTCCCGCCGGCCCGGCACACGCGCAGCATCTCGTCGGCGGCGGTGCGGTGGTGCGGGGCGAACATGATGCCGATGCAGGACATGACGACGTCGAACTCGCCGTCCGCGAAGGGCAGCGCCTCGGCGTCCGCCTCCCGCCACTCCAGCTGCGCGCCCTGTACGGCGGCCAGGTGCCGTCCGACCTCCAGCAGTTCGGGGGTCAGGTCGGACGCCACGACGTCCGCCCCGGCCAGCGCGGCCGGGATGGCGGCATTGCCGGAGCCCGCCGCGATGTCGAGGACCCGGTCACCGATCTGGATCCCGCACTCCTTCACCAGCAGCGGCCCCAGCGGGGCGACGACGTGGGAGGCCACCGACGGGTAGTCGCCCATGGCCCACATCGCTCGGTGCTTGGCCTTCAGGCTGTGGTCGGCCTGCTGCGCCTCGTTCGCATCGGTCATGACAGCCGTCCTCCAGCGCTCGAAGCGGTCCTCCCCCGAGACTAGGGACATTCGGGCGGACCGGCCCGCCGGCGGGGCCACCCGGGTGCCGGCGCCCCGCCGGCCGGGTCAGTCGCGAGCCGTGAGGCCGCCGAAGTCGCGCGCGAAGCCTTCCCGGAAGCCGGGTCGCTCCAGCGCGTCCTCGAAGGCCCGTGCGGCGCGGGCGAGCGCGGTCGCGTTCTCCTGGGCGGCGGTGAGTTCGGCGAGGTACGCGCGCAGGCTCAGTCCGCGGTCGGCGGCGAGCACGGCGAGCCGGTCGCGCACATCGGTGTCGACCTCGACGGTGGTGGTGTCGGCCATCCTCCGAGTATGCGCGTCCGGCGACCGGCCGGGGGCCCGTTCGCCCGGCCGGTACCCCGCGGTCCGGCCCGCTATCCGGCCCAGCGTCCGGTGAGGAAGGTGATGGCCACCGTGGTGCACAGCGGCCCGGCGACGTAGAGGTAGGCGCTCCGCACCCGGGGGCGGCGCAGGCTCCAGCCGGCCAGGGCGATCCACAGCGGCCACCACAGCAGGGTGGAACGGGGCACGGAGGTGTACCAGTAGGAGGTGCCCAGCGCCCACAGGGTGAGGGCGATGTAGAGCGCCTCGGGCCAGCGGCGGCCCCGTACCAGCACGGCCAGCAGGACCACGCCGGTCACCATCGCCAGGAGCTCCGCCTGCCACATCAGGGCGTAGCCCGTGGGCTGGGTGTGCCCGAAGGCGGCCGTCCAGGTGTGGGACCAGGCCTCCCACGGCAGGTGGAAATCCCGGTACCAGCCGCGTTCCTGGGAGTGTTTCCAGGCCATCCAGTCCCCGGTCCACACATGCAGGTACCAGCTGTGGAGCAGTGGCGGGAGGGCCGGCAGCAACAGCCAGGGGGCGGTGCGCCAGGCGGCCCGGGTCCGGGCGGTCAGGAGGAAGTGGAGGGCGAGCGCGGCCGCGAGGAACAGTCCCGTGACCCGCACCGAGCAGGCCAGGCAGGTGAGGACGGAGGCGGCGGCCCAGTTCCGGCGCTGCGCCGCCAGCCAGGCGGGCAGGGCCAGCGCGAGGAAGAGCGACTCCGTGTAGCCGGCGGCGAGGAACACGGCACACGGCGAGACCAGCAGGAAGGCCACCGCGCGCCGGCCGGCTTCGTGGTCGCCCAGCCGGTTGCGGGCGATGCGGGCGAGGGCCAGGACGGCGACGCCTCCCGCGACGAAGGAGATCAGCGCTCCGGAGGCCGCCCAGGAGGGGACGACCGTGTGCACGGCGCGCAGGACCAGCGGGAAGCCGGGCAGGAAGGCCTCCCGGTTGTCCCAGCCGACGGTCCAGGGGCCGGTGGCGTCGGGGAAGTAGCCGTCCTTGGCTATGCGGAAGTAGAACGCCCAGTCCCAGCGCTGCCAGGGCGCGAGCAGCGACCCGGGCCGGTGGCTGTCGCCGCCGTCGGGGAACAGCCAACCGACGGCGCCCGCGGTGGCCCAGATGCCGACGCGGGTCAGCAGGTAGAGCCACAGCACCTCGCGGTCGGCCGGCCCGAGCCGGCGCAGAGCCGGGAGCGAGCGGCGGGGGCGAGGGGCGGCAGGACGGTCCGCGGGGGCGGGCCGCGAGCGGGGGGCCGGGGCCGGTCGGTGCGGGGCTGAAACGGACATGAGGGGATCTCCTGGCCGGCTGCGGGTGTGCGGAACCGCCGGCCGGGGTTTCCGGGCCGGTGTCCGCGGGCGGCGATGGGGGTGGGGTGAAGGC